>JAMCWS010000185.1 GCA_023480605.1 bacterium | reverse complement strand
TAGGGCCGGGGAAACGCTGCGCGGTTGGGGACATAACCGGTCGACTCGGACGCTGCGGGCGGGCTCGGAGTCGGCGGGAGCCCCGGCACGTCCTTGGGCGCCTGACACCGCTCGATGATCCACGCCGGCAGGGGTGCCAAATCGACATCCCAGGGTGCCGCCGTGAACACGTAGGGCTCGCCGGTGTCGGGGTGGATCGACCCGGGGAAGACCACTTGACCCCGGTCGGCTCGGATGTCGATATGCTCAGCGAGTTTACCGACCGAGTTATGCAAGGGTTGATCGTAGGCGTAATAGAGATGCCACCCGCCCGAGCCGGTGCGCACGGTGACGGTCTCAGGCAGGTCCAGGCCATCCAAATCGGCCCCCTCGTCGATGTCGACGGCGACGATCCCCGAGGCTTGGCCGGTGCGCAGGCCGATATTGCCGCCAGCATGGATGTGCGCCTCGATGATTGACCAGTCCAGCCGCGGCTCAGACTGCCAGTCCGCGCGAATGGGTTTTTTTCCCTCTTTGTCGAATCGGAGTGGAGTGAAAACCCAATTCAGATATTCGTGACAACAACGTGCCCACGCGAGTAGATATTCGATTTTTACGGCTACGCTATTCATTTCAATGACCATCCTAAGGATTTGCAGTAAGAGGATACCGTTTACTTGAGCGATGACCCAGTTACACGTCAGTACAAAGTCAGCCAGTCCGGTATCGGAGTTTTAGGGATCTCGTGGTTCACCAGCCGTGCGTCCCGGTTGGACTCTCGCATTGGCGACGCCGATCTCGAATGGGAACCAACCGGCGTTTCGTCGGTTTTGCCGGATTTCCGATAAGAATGACAGAATGGCAACGAGAGTATTCATCGGCTGATTGCCGCCGTGCAGGGCCTTGTTCTGAACGCGCCCGGCGACCGCGCGGGCTTCGCCGTAGTCGTCCAGCGCGTCGTCATATGCCTCGCGGATGCTGCTGCCGGCCAGGATGTCGTGGAACTGATTGAACAGCACCTTCTCCCAGGCGCTACCGAGCGTCGCCGTCGCCGACTGAACGCCCGCCGCCCATCCGGCGACGACGTTCCATTTTTCGGCGCTCGCCAGTCGGTTTTCGCCTTCGGTTGGCGCGTTTGACGGTCATCGTGGTCGAGTAGCAGCCCGGGGCGCAGTGTAGCAGTTCGTCGCGCCAGTCGGGCAGACCGGCCGCGTGGGCCTGATTCGCCCGCACCGCGTCAAAGTAGGCGTCCGGCGAGGAGAAGATCAACTCGGGTGCGCCGCCGGCCGCCTGCCGGTCGACGATTTGCTCGATGTTTTCGATCGTCGGGTCGCCCCCGTGGTTGCCGACGCCGTAGAAGGCCATCATCAGCGGCCACTCGTCACCGAGCAGGCCGACGTTGGCCTCGATTTTCTGATCCAGCGGACCGAAATTGCCGTAGTCGCCGAAGCCGCTTCCCTCATATATGTGAAACGCCAGCACCCGGCTCCCATCGGCGCTTTCCCAACAGAAAGCGCCCCTGGAGATCTCGGGATTGAGGTGCGTCAGCGGCCGCGTGAAGACGTAGGCGTCCATGCCGGCCTTGGCAAGCAGTTGAGGCAACATGCCGCTGTGGCCGAAGGAATCGACGTTATAGCCGACGCGCGCCCGCGTCCCGAAGCGACTCTGGAAGTAGCGTTGCGAATACAGGGCGTGGCGGGCGAAGGCCTCGCCGCCGGGCAGGTTGCAGTCCGGGCTGCATCCACCAGCCGCCGACGATGACCCAGCGGCCTTCACGCACGCGGATGCGAATCTCCTCGAACATCGCCGGGTCGATCTCCTCGAGCCAGCGATAGAGGGCCGCCTGCACGCAGGTGAAGACGAACTGCGGGAACTCGTTCATCCGGTCCAGCGCCGAGCGGAACGTGGCGCGTGCTTCCTGGCAACCCTCCGTCCAGCGCCACAGCCAGACGGGATCCAGGTGCGCGTTGCCAATCATGTAGATGGCCTTGGACATTGGGGAAATCACCTCCTGAGAATCGTGACCTGATTCGTGTGCCGCGTCAAATCTCGGGACGCCTGAGCGAGGGCGGCGCGTCTTCGAGACACGAGCCCCAACCCGGATTGGTACGCGGTCCCATTTCGAGCACGAGCGAGCCGCCAGCGACCAGGTCGGCGTGCGTGAACCACGACCGCGCCAGGGGCCGGCCGTTGAGCGCGGCGGATTGCACGTATTTGTTACGCACCGAGACGCCGCGGGCGGCCACTATGAACGCCCCGCCGGCCGCCAGCCGGATCGTCGTGCGTTCGAAGAGCGGACTGCCGATGCCGTAAATCGGACGGCCGGGGCAAAGCGGATAGAAGCCCATCGCACTGAACACGTACCACGACGAAAGCGCGCCGCCGTCCTCGTCGCCGCAGATGCCCATCACCGCCATGTCTTGCCGGCGCTCGAAATGGTGATCTTCCTCGACCCACTCCACCGGTTCGCGCCCCGGATTGGTACGGCTTTTGTTCGTCACACGATATCCTCCGTTGCGTGGGCTCCCGGTCCGTGGATTCCATCAACCATGAATTCCGGCAGTGTCGCGAATCGCGATACCCGGTGTCAAGCGCACTGATGGAGTGCGATGCAACGCCATGTTTTTACTTGATCTATCGTTTGATATTCGCCTTGGACGCTTTATGAGAATGTTTCTATCACTTCATCGACTCAAGAGCGTAAGGGAGTTTGGCACGAAATGCCCAGCCGGACCGGAGCGACTCCAGCCTGCCCATCAAATCCCGAGGCAAACCACTGGTAATACAGGCGACGACTTGATATCGGTAATCGCGAATACAAGGTATCTTTTCCCCGGATTGGACCTGGTCATGATCACAGTGAAAATTAATCATGGGCGACAGGACGCCGGACGTTTGCATTCCGTCCCCCGCAGTGCCCGCAACCGGCGGGCTTGGCATTTCACTCGCATTCAGTGAATAGTTGCTTGCGTCCACCATGCCGGTATGCTAAACGAAACCTAACATTCTGACAGGATAAAGGTGAAACTCATGTTCAGGAATCGGTTCCTTGTTCGCCGTGTATTATACATACTCGCTGTTGGCGCGATGGCGCTGCCTGCCGGCGCGTTGAGCGTGCGCGTCAATCCTGCCGAAGGAGCGCCGCGACTGGAGGTCGATGGCAAGCCGGTTCGCGCCCGGATGTTCTGGGGCGGCCCCGGCTCATCCGCGATCGTGGTGGCGTCGGATTGGCGCGAGGTAAAATTCACGTTTACCGCCGGCGACAGTGCCGACAACGGGACGATGCAATTCCGCTTCGGCCCCCGGCCGGGCGACGTGTATCTCGATGATATCCACGTGACCGACCTCGATGAATCTAAAGATCTAATTCCTCTGAACGGTTTTGAAAAGGGGATGGAGGATTTCAATCGCGACTGGAGGACCTGGCCCACCGACACCGCCGATAGCGGCGGGACGGTCAGCGTTGATCCGGGCGCGGGTTGCGATCGAACCGCCGCGCTGCACGTGATCATCACGTCAAGGGAGGGACGGCGACGCGCCGAGGGACGCGGACGCTCCGATTTCCACATCGCCCATCAAGAACGGCTGCATATCGTCAAAGGCCACCGCTACGAGGTGAGTTTCTGGGCGCGGGCGACCCAAAGTCGCCAGTTGCAAGTGGGCTTCTATCGTCCCGGCGCCACTTACACGCAGATTGGCGCTCCGCCTGATACGTTCGGTTCGCAGATCAAGCTGGCCGCCGGGGCCGGAGTCAATTTCTTCAGTTTCCTCACCGACGCCCCATGGCCCGAACCCGGCCAACCGGCCGACTGGACGAAGCTGGATTCACTGTGCGACGCCGTCCTGGAAGCCAATCCCCAGGCGCTCCTGCTGGTGCGTCTCAATTTGAACCCGCCCGTCTGGTGGGGCAAAGCCCATCCCGATGACGTGATGCAGTGGGAGGATGGGCGGCGCCGACCCGAGACGGGATTCTCGGCGCCTGTCGGCGGTGTGGTGGCCTCGCCCCAGTATCGCCACGATGCGGCACAGACGCTGGCGGCCACCGTGGCCCACCTGGAGGAAAAATACGGCGATCATGTGGCGGGCTATCACCCCTCGGGCCAGAATACCAATGAATGGTTTTATCTCGACACCTGGAGCAAGACGCTCAACGGCTATGCCCCCGCCGATCGGATTGCCTGGCGCAAGTGGCTCGCCGCGCATTACGCCGATGACGCCGCGCTGCGCCGCGCCTGGAATAATCCCGGTGTAATCCGGGCCACGGCGGAAGTGCCTGCCGCGGCAGCGCGCCACGCCGCCCCAGCCGGCATCCTGCGGGATCCGGCCACCGAGCAGACGCTGATCGACTGGGCGCAGTTCCAGCAGGAGGCGATGTCGGACCTGGTGTGCGAACTGGCCCATGTCGTCCGCCAGGCCACGCAGGGGCGCAAACTGGTGGTCTTCTTTTATGGGTATATCTTCGAGTTCGCCGCGGTGGCCAACGGCCCCGCCACCTCGGGACACTTTGCCCTGCGGCGCGTGCTCGATTGCCCCGACATCGACGTGTTGTGCTCGCCGATTTCCTACCATGACCGCGGGCTGGGTCAAAGCGCCCCCTCGATGACGGCCGCCGAAAGCGTGGCCCTGGCCGACAAAATGTGGCTCAACGAGGATGACACGCATACTTACCTGGCCACCGGCACGCCCCCCGGCGCTGCGGATCACGTAGATACCCTTGAGGAAACCAACGCGGAACTGACGCGGAATGTTGCCCAGGCGGCCTTGCGGAACTTCGGCACGTGGTGGATGGACCTGGGGCGCAGGGGCTGGTTTGACAACGCCGCGATGTGGGCGGAAATGAAAAAACTCGACGTTCTCGATCAGGCCATGCTCGATCACCCCACCCCCTTCCTGCCCGAAATCGCCGTCGTCAACGATGAGCGGAGCATGTTGCGCGTGGCGGCCGGCGGCAACCTGGTGACCACGCCGCTGATAACTGCCGTCCGCGCCCAGTTCGGCCGCGTCGGCGCCCCTTACGGCCAGTACCTGCTTGACGACGTCCTAAAAGGGCGGGTCCACGCAAAACTATATGTGTTCCTCAATGCCTGGTGCTTGTCGCCCGAAGACCGGGCGCGCCTGCTCGAGGCGACCCAAGGGGCGATGTGCATCTGGTGCTATGCCCCCGGATATTACGAACTTGTGTCCGATGCGCCCGCGCGCAAGGCTTCGCCGGACGCCATCAAGGAACTGACCGGTTTCGGTCTCGTCTCCGTCGAGCCGGAGACCGCCATGGCGACGCCAACCGAGGCCGGTGAGAAACTGGGGCTGCAAACGCCTTTCGGCGTGAAGGCCGTGCCCAAACCCCTTTTCGCCGCCGAAGGGGCCGGGGACGGCGAAGTGCTGGCGACTTATTCCAATGGCGCCGCGGCCGTGACCATGCACGACAGCCCCGGCGGCGCCAGTTTTTTTGTCGGTGTGCCGTCTTTGAGCACCGAATTGATACGCGCGGCCGCTCGCACGGCCGGCGTGCGCCTGTATACCGACACCGACTGCAATGTTTATGCGAATAACGGTTTCCTGGCCCTTCACGGGTCGAAGGACGGCCCAGTCACCATCGACGTCGGCGCGGCCGGTCCAGTCGAGGATGTGCTCGATGGCAAGCCGATCGGCACCGGACCCAAATTTATCCTGGATCTCAAGAAAGGTGATACCCTCGTTCTGCGCCTGCCAGAACGTTAATGACTTTTGTAAAGACTCAACGATTGGCGCTCGTGGCTTGGTTGATGCGGGCGCTGGTGGCTGGGGCGTCAGCGGAAGCCCAGCCCCTCTCGCAAGACCGCCTCGGCGATCATTCTCGATCGCACTTGGCGGAACGAATCACCGATGATTTCCGGAATGACCGCAAGTGAGATTCGAACCGCGGCGCGATTCCTTAAGATTTTTCACCGCGGAGCGTATCTCCGATTCCGCCTGTTTTGTGACCTCGCCCATCAATCATTACGCGGTAATACGTCTACCGTTCCAGCGGACAACTCCCGGGGCAATCCCGCATTTACCAATGGTCCAAACCGCCCGCTTCGTCGAAATCGAACGATTTTCTGTTTCATCGCGTCGCGCATTTCATTATAACCGTCCTCACCAGTCCGGCGAATTCGGGCGATCGCGGAGAGGATACGTATGAAACCGGCGCAATGTTTCGTTTCCGACCTGGTGCGAGCGGTGGAGGCGATCGCCCCGGCGCATCTTGCCGAGGGGTGGGACAACGTCGGCCTTCAGGTGGGCCACCCGGCCGCTTCCGTCCGACGCGTCATGACTTGTCTGGAACTGACCGCCCCGACCCTCAAGGAAGCCGTCGCCCGCCAGGCCGACGCTGTCGTCGCTCATCACCCGTTGCTCTTTGCGCCCATCGGTTCGCTCAATCTTGCCCAGCCGCAGGGCGAACTGCTGGCCGGTCTGGTCCGCGCCGGCATCGCCCTCGTCGCCGCCCACACCAACCTCGACGCTGCGGCCGTCGGCACCAACCAAGCCCTGGCCGAAGCCTGCGGCCTGGCGCCCGAAGGGCCGCTGCTCGCCCGCGAGGAGTCCGCCGCCTTCAAGTTCGTCGTCTTCGTGCCGCGCGGAACCGAGCCGGCCGTCATTGAGGCCAACTCCCGCGCCGT
>JAMCWS010000034.1:2140-6638 GCA_023480605.1 bacterium | reverse complement strand
TGTGCAGAAAGCGGTGATACCATTTTTCGGTCTGGAAAATCACTTTGCCGATAAAGAAGATCGCCTGCGGGAATTCGCGGGCGATCTCGCGGCACAGGCGTTCGACCTCGGCCACGGCCTCGGTGCACGGGAAAAAATGGACGCGGCCGGCCAGGGGGGGGCGGGCGGCGCGTGTCTTAAGCTCCTCGGCGAAAGGCTCCTGGCCCCGGTGGGGATCGCCGACGAACATCAGTCGCAGCGTGGGATGGTTCGCCGCCAGGCGTTCGAAGGCATCCAAGATCACGTCGCCCCCTTTGCGCGGGCCGACCTGGCCGATGGCCGCCAGCAACGGGCCGTCAGGCGGCACGCCGATCTGGAGCCGGGCGGCCGCGGGGGTGCGCGTGCGGCAATACTCCTGGAGGTTGACCCCGTTGTAGATCACGCGCACGCGCTGGGCCTTGTCTTCCCACTCGTCGAACTCGTGGCCGAGCGCCTCGGAGGGGACGACGATCCGGTCGGCCAGCGCCAGGTCGTATTTGCGGATCATGCCCTCCTTCATGTCGAGTCGGACGTGGGTAATGACGGGGATCGGCCGGCCCTCGCACGGCGAGCCGGCGGGTGCGGCCACGCTCGCGGCGGCGCGAACGGCGTACGGATTGGGGTAGATTTCGTTGCAGTGTATCAGGTCGGCGCGCACCTGGCGGGCCAGGGCGGCCAGGCGAGCTGATGGCGAAGGGGCGCCAGAAAAAATACTTGCCCTTGCGCCACCAGCCCAGCTTGACCTGGACCATGCGGATCTCACGTTCGGCGAGGGCTTCGCCCAGTTGGCCGAAGCTTTGGCCGCAGACGATGGGCCGCCAGCGGGCCGGATCAAGCGTCTCGGCCAGAGCCAGCAGACTGCGGCGGGCGCCCAGCAGGCGGGAACTGGGTGTCAGGATGAGGACGGTGCACGGTCGATTCACGGCGTTTTCCATCAGCCAAAAAAGGAGTATTAATCACGAAAATGAGCGAACACACACGAAATTCCGGCCGGAATAAAATGGATCTCGTGTCACCATTCGAGCGCCGGCCCGCGCGGGGCGCGGGTGGACGGCCGGCGCCGAAACCATCCGTCCGGGCTGCCGGCGGTCGTTCGCCGGGCGGTAAGCGGAAACCGGCCGCCTGGAGAAACGCCGACGATCACCGCCGGGAAGGCTCCATCCTCCCGTTCTTGAGGGCAAGGTTTTCAGGTTGCGGGGATTTTGTCAACCGCGCAAGAAAAACGCCGGGGAGGACGCGCGTGGGCGTCGCGGCCGCGCCCCCGGACCGCTGGCGCTCCGGGAAAACAGGCCGACCGTATTCAGCGATAAATTCAAGACGTGCTCCGGGCGGGGCCGAATAATTTCTTTTGTTGGACTTGCGGCCGGCCGAAACTAAAATTGTGGGCATCGGTGCGTCTGCGAAGAGGCCGGCCCAAGCGGGGCCGCCGTGCGAACCGCGCGGACGCATGGGCACGGAAACATTACCCATGGATGGGCGGCGTCGGTTCGCTTCTGTTTCACCCGCCCGGCGGATGATCGCCGCCGACTCCCGATCCATGGAGCGATGCGCCTTTTCGACTCGGCCCGTTTGCGAGCGGCCGTCGGCGAGATCATTGGGTGTTGAGCGGTTAACAATAAAGATTGTATGCTTGGAAAATCCGGTCGGATACCGCACAGGTCCCGGCCTGGCGGTTAGAAGGAGTGGCAAACGCATGAGGCCGATTCACCGCCCCGCGTCGTCATCGAGCCGGCGCCAAATCCTGGTCGGGTTGCGCCTTGCCGCGCCGCTGGCCCTCTTGACGGTGCTGGCCGGCCTGGCGCTGGTCTCGTGCTCGGGGCGCAGCAAGGCCGACAAGCTCCACGAAGAAGGGGTGCTGTTCTTCAAGGCCAAGAAGTATTACCAGGCGATCGACAAGTTCGAAGAAGCCCTCAAACTGCAGCGTGAACGCCCGGCCACGCTCTACATGGCCGCCGACGCCTATCTTCAGACGGGTAAACCCGAGATGGCGGTCCGTTACGGCGAAGAAGCCCTTCAGAAGCAGCCCGACAACGAAAACCTCGAAATGGTGGTCGGCCAGGCCCATCTGAACCTGGCCGTCAGAGACTCGCTGACGACCGGATCGGCGGGAGTGCCCGACGCGGCCGAATTGGGCAAGGCGCAGGTGATCGCGTCGGGGTTGCGGAAGAAGAATCCCGACTCGCTCGACGGCATGCTGCTACAGGCGCGCATCGACGCCTTGAGCGACCGACTGGCGGAGTCCGAGCGCCAATACCGCGCGATTATCGCCAAGGATACCCGCCACGTCCCCGCGCGCGTCGGCCTGATCGACGTGCTGCTGCACGAGCAAAAGCTGACCGAGGCCGAAAAACTATCCCGCGAATTGCTCGCCCTGAAGGACGTGCCCCCCATGGCCGTCGACAACCTGGCCACGGTCCTGACGATGGAGCGACGCTTCGACGAGGCTTACCGGATCCTCGAGCCCTACCTCACGGCCGGCAACAAGGAAACGGTGCTGAGTCATTTCCTGCTGGCGGGCGACGTATTGATGGCCCAGATCGATGCGCAGCTCAAGCCGACCGGGCGGTCGGCGCTCGAGGCCTCGACCGACACCGTGATGCCCGCCCCCGAAGGGGTGGCCATCGCGTCGCCGGCGCCCCAGCCGCCGGCCGAGATCCTCAAAACCGTGACCGGGAGGCTCGATGAGTTGAGCCAGACGATGGAGAATATGTTTCCGGCGCGGCCCGAAACGTGGTTTTACCGCGCCGTGGCCCTGCAACTGCAAGGCAAGGCCGACGAGGCGGTGCGGCACTTTGAGCAGGCCATCCAGCACGCGCCTAATGATTACCGCTATCGCCTGGCCCTGGCCGGGGGGCTGATGAAAGCGGGCCGTTACGCTTCGGCGCGCCAGGAGTTGCGCACGGTCCTCAAGGCCCAACCGGGGGATTACGACACGCGGCTGCGCCTGGCGCAATGCCTGGCGGCGGAGGGGTCGTTCGAGGAGGCGCTCGAACTGCTGCGCACCCTGGACCTGGAAAAGAAGACCCAGCGGGTCGAGGATGCGCTCGGCCGGACGCTCATCATGAGCGAAGACCCCGACAAAGTCGAGGAGGGCCTTGCCCTGCTGACCAGTCTGCACGGCGAAAAGGCTCTGATGCCGGGAGGGCGCGAATTCGTCCGGGCCGTGGCCCGGTTCAACGCGGCCCGCGCCGCCCAGGCCCAGGGGAAGACGGCCGACGCCGTCCGCCAGTATGGCGAAGCCGAGGAACTCTTCCGGCAAACGATCGACAAGCAACCGGGCAACTTCGTGGCCGAGATGCGCCTGGGTGACCTGTCGCTGGTCCGCGGCGATCTGCTCGAAGCGTTCATGCACGTCAACCGGGCGGCCGCGCTCAACATGAATTACGCGCCGGCCAAGGCCCGGATGTATGCCCGCCTGGGCCAGTACAAGGCTGCCATCGACCTATACCGGGAACTTCTGGCGAAAAATCCCAAATCCGTCGGCTTCCGGGTGGCCATCGCCGATCTCGAAATCGAGCGTGGGCAGATCGACGAGGGGATTCGGCTCCTGAAGGAACTGACCGGGGAGTTCCCCGACCAGCCGCTACTCGTCATCGACCTGGCCCAGGCCCACGCGCGCAAGGGAAACCTCAAGGCGGGCATCGACCTTTTGGTCGGCGCCGCTGCCCGTTTCGCCGACGATCCCTCCATTCGCTTGGCCCTTACCCGTCTACTGGTCCAGTCGGGTCAGGCGGACGAGGCCCGCCGTCAGATGCTCGACAACGCCCGCATCCTGGAGGACCGGCTCGCGCGCCTCACGGCCCAGGGCAAAACCGATCAGTTACCCGCGATGAAGCAGGGAATGCTCGCGCCGTTGTATATGGACCTGGCCCTGGCCGACCTGCTGAGCGGCCGCGACAAGGAAGTGGCCGCCCATGCCGCCAGGGGAGTCGAAGCCGATCCCTCGATGGCGTTGCAGGCGGCCGTGCTTGAGGGGATCGCGGACATTCGCATGGGCCAAGCCGCCCAGGCCAAAGCCGCCCTCGACCGCGCCATGAGCCGGAAGGCGCAGTTCCAGGCTCCTGCCACGCTGCCGTTCATCATGTCGATGATCGACCTGGCGGCGGGCGACAAAGCCGCGGCGGCGAAGGTGATCGCCGGCCAGCGGGGTCTCAATCCCGAATCGGTGCGTCTTTACCAGCGGATGATCGAGCGCATCCCGGCCGACCAACTGACCGCCGCCACGCCGGGCATCCTGCTCGAATTGTTCCTGACCGGCAATGCGGCCTATGCCAATCTGGCGCTCGCTCAGGCCGACGCGGTGCTCAAGCAACTGCCCGCCGAGCCATTCATCCTGGCGCGCAAGGCCGAAGCTTCGATGGCGCTGGGCCGGCACGACCAGGCGCTGGCCGTGTATGACGAGATGGCCAAAGCGTGGCCGGCATTCACCCCAGTCGAGATGGCCAGGGTTGAAGTTCATCTGGCCATGGCGGGCCAGGCG
>JAMCWS010000034.1:0-2130 GCA_023480605.1 bacterium | reverse complement strand
GGGCCGGCTGCCGCGAGCGATGGAAGAGAAAAACAAGGCGGCAGCGCTGGCGCGGGCGGCGCTGACCGCGGACCCCGGTTCGCCCGACAAGGTGATGAAACTGGCCGCCATTCTACAAGACCTGGGTCAGAAGGACGAGGCCAATGCCTTGTATCGTCGATTGATGGTCATTGACCCGGCAAACTGGGCTCCATACAATAATCTTGCGTGGAATCTCGCCGAATCGGGAAAACTGGATGAAGCGGCCGCCATTTGCGAAAAGGGACTGGCGCTGGCGCCCGGCTCCGCCGCCATTCAGGACACGCTGGGCTGGATCGAATTGCGGCTGGGCAACTGGGCACGCGCGCTGGAGTTGCTGAGTCAGGCCGCACGCGGCCTGCCCAACGAACCCGAGATTCGGTTTCACCTGGCGCAGGCGCTCGCGAAAGCCGGGCAACTGGAAAAGGCCGCCGGCGAACTGCGCATCCTGGCCGAGGCCACGCCGGGCTATCCGCGCCAGGGCGAAGTCAAGGCGCTGCTGGCGACGCTTGGCGCCGCCGCCGGGGGGAAAACAGGACAAGGCGACGCCGCAACCACCCCAACCGCCCATTAGTGACTGCAGCCGTACCGGCAGAAAAAGGAGACGCGCCATGATCCATCAAATCGAGATGCCCGTGAGTGCCGCGCGACGCAACAGAGGCCGGATCGCCGCCGGACTCCTGCTTTTGGCGGGGATGGCCGCCCTGACCGGCTGCCTGCGCGTGGCCGCCCTCAAGGGCAGCGAGCGGGTGACGGTGAACGTCATCGGCGAACCGCGGCCGGTCCACACGCTCGACGTGCCGCTGACCAAGGATCCGACCAAGATCTACCGGATCGGCCCCAGCGACGTGATGCGCATCGACGTGCGTAAGGATCCCTCCCTTTCGCTCGATTACGTCGTCACCGACGAGGGTAACATCTTGCTGCCCAACATCGGGCCCTTCCCGGTGGCCAACCTGACGGCCGCCGAAGTCGAACAGAAGATCAACGAGATGCTGACCCAATACATCCGCGAGCCCGACGCCAAGGTCGGCATCCGCGAGTATCGCAGCAAGGTGATCTACGTGGTCGGCAACGTCGGGGTGCCCGGGCCACAGGTGATGAAGGCCGACATGCTGACGCTCCAGGACGCGATGTTCGCGGCCGGGTTGCCGACGCCCGAGGCGGCCATCCAACGGGCACAGGTCATCTCGCCGGCCCTGGAGAATCCGGTTGTGCGCCAGATCGACCTGACCGATATCTTATATAAGGGCAAAATGAAGGAGAATATCCTACTCAAGCCCAACGACATCGTTTACGTGCCGGCGAAATCGTCCTCGACGCTGGGGGCCACGATCCGCGAATTGCTGACTCCGGTCGAGGAATATTACAACCTGCAATTCCAGGCCTCGTTCGGCCGGAATTATGGCGGGAACTGAACGGCGGAAAGGTGCGACACCCAGCATGGTCGAGCCCGTTTTCAACTGGTCGCGCTACCTGGCGAAGCTGAAAACCACCAAGCGTTACTGGGTGCCCCTGGCGCTTGCGGTGGTTTTCGGCGCCAATTTCGCCGGTCTCCTGCTGCCGAAAAAATACGATTCCTCGGCGCTGGTGACGATCCACGAGCCGCAATTCATGGATCTGAGCGGTTTTCAGGTCCGCACGATGCTCAGCATCAAGGACCGCCTGGAGACGATCCGCGAGGAGATGACCAGCTTCAGCTTTCTGGCCAAGATCGCGCGCGACCTGAATCTGGACGCCGGCATCGAGCCCAACAGCCTCCGTTACGAGCAACTCATCCGCCGGATGGAGCGCTCGATCACACTGTTCGTGAAAAACCAGGATTTATTCGAGATCACCTACCGGGCCGACACGCCGTTGCGGGCGCGCGACGTCGCCGCCGCCATCGTCAATCAATATCTGATCAACAGCTCCCAGTATTACCAGAACAAAACCAGTTCGGCCGTCAAGTTTCTCGAATCGGAACTGACGGAGGAGAAAAACCGCCTGTCGGCCGCCGAGGACGCGGTCAAGAAATACAAGAGCGAGCATATCACCGAAATTCCCGAGGCCCAGGAGGCCAACCTCCGGCGCCTCGAACAACTTCAACTGGCGCAGGACGGTGTGGGTTTC
>JAMCWS010000004.1 GCA_023480605.1 bacterium | reverse complement strand
CGCCGGAGCGACCGACGACGACGCGGTCGCCGCCCTCCCGCGCCGGCCGCGCCAGGAGGCGCAGGGCAAAAACGATGAGCGCAAGATTCGCGTCCTGCTGGTCGACGATCATGCCGTCATGCGCCAGGGACTGGCCCAACTGCTCAAACAGGAACTCGACATTCACATCGTCGGCGAAGCCTGCGACGGCCACCAGGCGGTGGAAATGACGGGCAAATTCCAGCCCGACGTGGTGCTGATGGACATCAACATGCCTCGGATGAACGGCGTCGAGGCCACGCGGGCCATCCACGCCGATATGCCGCAAGTTAAAATCATCGGCCTGTCGATGTTCGAGGAGGCCGAGCGCGCCGCCGAAATCCGCAAGGCGGGCGCGGTGGCCTACCTGAGCAAGAGCGGCGCCACCGAACGGGTGATCTCGGCCATCCGCGAGGCCGCCGGCCGCAGCATCCCGATCATCCTCAAACCGCGCGCGGACAAGTCCAAGGCGGCCACGGAAGAAACCGTCTCCTGACGGACGATAACGAATGATGTAAAATGTCAGGCAATGCAAAACAAGGTCTGAACGTTGATGGTTGCAAATGAGGTCAAATAACGTATGAGTTAAGGAGTTATATAGTGAATAGGACAATCAAGTTAATGTTCGCCGTCATGGTAGGCGTTGTCCTGATCAGCGTGCTATATTCATGCGCGTTTCAGAACTTATTACAGATCATTTATATTCTAGTTATTGCGGGGATAGGGTATGCCGTGTTTATCTTTATCTCAAGGATATTGATCAAGCATAAGGGAATCTCACTCGAAACCGTCAAAGAACGGATTAATATAGCATCTGGCGAGGCATGGTCAATCAAGCCTCTATTATTACTTATAGTCATAAGTCTTTCAGAGTTGTGTTGGGTTTTTTGGGCAAGACTATTGGCTTTGTTCGTGGTGGGGGAATTGGGTTACTACTTTTTTCTACTAATACTGGGCATTGCATTATCTCGATGGTGTCATGCGAAACAATATGTTGCAATTGTGATGCCTTTTGTTCTATTGATTATTGGCTCATTATTTGAAGCAATCGAATTTTTCAACGATCCATCGGCCCAGTATAGATTTGGGCCAGAAATCAAAATTATTGTTGTAGGTCAAGTTGCTGGCAGCTTAAGCATGCTACCCCTTGATGCTGTTGTTACCTGGGGATCGTGGTATATTTCGGAGATAATTGGGATTTTGTCCGCAAAAAGTGTAAAAGCGTGAGTTAATGATAATCTACCATAGTGCGTCGTTGGAGTAATTATATGCTTGGATCGTGAAATTATTAAGAGCATGTTTAATTGCGGCAAGCGTTTGTAAGCAACCATTGCTGATCTTTCCAAGCAACGCAGCTGTCTGGTTGCCTATTCATTTTTTCTGATAAATAAAGAAAAAATTATAATATTGAGTGAATATAAATTATAATTTTTGGGCTATTTAGTTGACTCAACCATATAGAAGATGTAGTGTATGGGGGTGGATTACCCGAAGACCATGACCGACTTCGTGGAGCGATTCAAGAGCGAGGAGGACTGACTGGCCTATCTGGAGTCGGTGCGCTGGTCCAACGGATTCCGCTGTCCGCGGTGTGGGCACGCCGAGGCGTGGCGGATGGGTCGTGGCCTGTGGCTGTGCCGCCAATACCGGAGACAAACATCGGTGACGGTGGGGACGATCTTTCAGGACACGCGCAAGCCACTGCGCCAATGGCTGCAAGCCGTCTGGCTGGCGATCAACCAGAAGCATGGGGTCAGCGCTCTGGGATTGCAGCGGGCGCTGGGACTGGGCAGCTACCCGACGGCGTGGAATTGGCTGCACAAGCTTCGCCGCGCCATGGTCCGACCAGGACGCGACCGGATTTCGAGGCTGATCGAAGCCGACGAGGTCTTCGTTGGCGGTGAAAGGCCCATCAAGAGCGTACAGAGCGCGGCCGGCAAGACGCTGGTCCTGGTGGCCGCGCAGGAGGCCGAGTCCGGCAAAATTGGACGCATCCGGCTGCGCCGGATCGCCGATGCCGCCATGATGACGCTGCACGAGGCCATCGAAGAGTGCGTCGAGCCGGGCAGCGTGATTCGGACCGACGCCTGGGGAGGGTACAACAACCTGGACATGATCGGCTACGAACGCAGGATAGCCGCAAGGATAAGGATGTCATGGTGGGCGACGATCCCCTGCCGCTGGTGGGGCGCGTGGCCTCGTTGCTGAAACGGTGGCTGCTTGGAACCCATCAGGGAGCGATTCGGCCATCGCACTTGGACTACTACCTCGATGAGTTCATCTTCCGGTTCAACCGCCGGATGAGTGGCTCGTGCGGATTGCTCTTCTACCGGCTCGTTGAACAAGCCGTGGCCATCGGCCCATGGAACGGGGCCCAGATTTGGCGTGGGCCTGGAGGTCGCTGAGATACAAGGGGTTGTATCAGGTTGAGTCATCTAAATAGCCCAGTATAATTTTTTACATTATGAGTTGTTGATAGGGTAGTCGCTCTTAAATCACCGTTCCCGGCTCGATGATGGCGTGCTTGGGGATAATGACGATGCCGTCGCGGATGTAGAAACGTTCGCCGGGGTCGTCGTGGTGGTCGAGTCCGCGGGCGTTGAGGATGCGGGCCCCGGCCCCGACTCGGGCGTTCTTGTCGATGATGGCGCGGTCAATCTCGCAGCCCTCGCCGATTCCGATCATCGGCGCGTCGGGCGGCACCGGCTCGAATCCCGGCTGTGGGATGCCCTGCTCGTAGTAGTCGGCGCCCATCATCACCGTCCGCCGCATCCGCACGCCGTCGCCGATGATGCTGCGGATGCCGACGACGCATTCCTCGAGCGCGGCGTCGCCGATCCGGCAGCCGTCGGAGATGCGTGTGGACCGAAGGCTGACGCGGCCGGTGTGGGTCGAGGGCAGGAAGCGCATGCGCGTGTAGATGGGCGCGTCGGGGATGTAGAACTCGAAGGGTGGTCGCGGACTCGCCAGCGCGAGATTCGCCTCATAAAACGCCCGGATCGTGCCGATATCCTCCCAGTAATCGTCGAACACATAGCCGGAAACCCGGTAATTCGCCACCGCCTGGGGGAGTATCTGGTGGCCGAAATCGACTTGCGTGCGATCCAGGCAGACTTCGGCCAGCACCCCGGTTCGGAACACGTAAATGCCCATCGAGGCCAGAAAGGGGCGTGCGGGCCCAAGCCCCCAGCGCGCCATCTCGGCCGGCGGCAGCGCCAGCGGTCCCAGCCGGTCGGGGGCGGGCTTTTCCACCATCTGCACGATCCGGTCGGACGGATCCAGGCGCGCCAGGCCGAAGGACGATGCCCGCTCCGCGCCGGTGGGATGCAGCGCGACGGTCACGTCGGCGCCGTGACCGATGTGGAAATCGAGCAGCCGGCCCAGGTCCATGCGGAAGATGGTGTCGCCCGGCAGGATGACCACATGCGGCGTCTGCCATTGGGCGATGGTTTTAAAGTTGCGCCGTACCGAGTCGGCCGTTCCCTGATACCAGTCGCTGCTTTCGTTGCTCTGGCTGGCGGCCTCCAGGTTGACGAAGCCGCGGCTGAAGGGATCGAGGTGATAGGTGGCCGAGATGTGATGGTTGAGCGAACTGGAGTTGAATTGGGTGAAGATATAGATGCGGTCGAGGCCCGAGTTGAGGCAATTGCTGATCGGGATGTCGATGAGGCGATATTTGCCGGCCAGCGGCACGGCCGGCTTGGCGCGATATTTCGTCAGCGGCCAGAGGCGCGTGCCGCGCCCCCCGCCCAGAATCACGGCGACGGCCTGCCGCGCCGGCAAGGAACCAAGATGCTGCATCGTCATGGGCTCGCGGGGCTGGTCACGGGCGGGCGCGCCGCGCCGTCAACCGGCCAGTTTTTTGCGCAGGCGGCGTAGCCCCATGCAGGTAAACAAGGAGTCGCCGTTCTGCCATTTCGCGGGGAAATCCCGACACTGTTGGGGTTTGACATCATTGACACGGCAAAAATAACGGCGGTCCTCCCCCACTTCGAGGAAGATGCACCATTTTTCCTCGGGGCCGGTCAGTCCGCCGGGGTATTGCAGTTTGTCTTTCAGCCACCATTCGCGTAGTCCGGCCCGGATGGCATGGGCCTTGAGGAACCGGCGCTTGTCCATGCCGAGGGCCGCCGCCATCCGCTGGGCCTGATCCAGGTTGATGCGCACGACGCCGTCGCCCTTGCAGCACTGGCCGCACCGGGTGCATTCGAATTCGGATTCAATGGCGTTCCGGAACTGGTCGTCCTCGTGCGCCGTAACCATCGCAGCCCCCCGCGGGTGGGTGAATACCGGCCCGGCCCCGCGCCGCCTCAGTGGGCCGAGGCCGGCTGGCCCGACTCCGCGGGTTTCCGGGTCATCCTTATACGATCGTATTCCTTGAGCACGACAGTTTCAATATGATCGCGCACGGAGGGCACGATCGGATGGGCCACGTCGTGAAACGATCCGTCTCGACGGCGGCGGGTGGGCATTTGGATGAACAATCCCTTCTTGCCCTGGATGATTTTGAGATCGCAAACGACAAAAACGTTATTGAAGATAATCGTTGCGAATCCTTTGAGCCGCTCGCCGCCTTTGAGGCGTTCCCGCTTGGATTGATTCAACGACACGCGGCATCCGGTGACCATGAGTTCGTTGGACATTTTGGTCGCTCCCTCCCGGTAATGCCATCCCCGAACGAGGATGTTTCCCCGCGGCAACCAGCTTGCACCCATTCAAGACTGTGAAAGAATCCCGATCCCTTCCCCTCGTAAACCGACATCGACAGCCGTCGGGTAAAAATCCCCGAGCCGACGGCAAGCCAACCGCGCGTGAACCGCATCGCGCGCGAAGCCAAAGACCGCGGATCCGCTGCCCGACAACGACAAATCCGTCAGCCCTTCTCTTGTCATCCGGTCCAGCAAAACGGCATAACGCAAATCGCTCTCCGCAACGATACGACTAAATATGTTTCCGCTCCATCGCTTCAGTCGCTCCAGGTCGCCCGCCTCGATGGCCGCCGCCGCTTCCTCGGCGGCGCGGCCGTTCTCCCAATCGGCCGGCGTGAGGCGCCGATACGCCTCGGCCGTCGCGCTGGGAAAACCGGGGTGGACGATCACGAGCCGCACCGGCGGCAGGCGGTTCGCCACGGGTCGCAACCGCTCGCCCCGCCCCGTGCCCAGGGCCGTGCCGCCCCGGATGAAAAAGGCGCAATCGCTGCCCAGCGCGGCGGCGTGAGCCTCCAGTTCGGCTTCGGCCAGACGAAGGTCGAACAATCGGTCGATCGCCACCAGTGCGGCCGCCCCGTCGCTGCTGCCCCCGCCGAGGCCGGCCTGCATCGGGATGCGTTTGACCAGTTCCATCTCCATTCCGGCGACCTTCGTCGGCAGAGCCTCGCGCAGCCGCCGCCATGCCCGCGCGACGAGATTCTCCTCGCCCAACGGCACGCGAGAATCATTGCAGCGCATCCTGAAAACCGGATGATCTATTTTATGACAGTCTAGTTCGTCGCCCCAGTCGACGGTTTGAAAGATCGTATAAATGTCATGGTATCCGTCCGAGCGCCGCCGCTCAATGGTCAAATGCCAGTTTATTTTCGCCGGCGCAAACACTCGTATCTGACGGAGGCTCATATCCGGTTGCCGCTCCCGTCCCGGCATTCATTCTTCCCAGGCCGCCGCGGGCAAGGCCCGGCCTTCGATCAGGCAACGGGCGTGGTCGAGCAACGTTGCCGTCCGCCGCGCGACGGTCAGGCGGCGCTCAACCAGTTCGCGCGCTCCGCGGCTGAGTCGGCGGCCCAGTTCCGCGTCCTCCGCCAGCCGAAGGATGGCCTCGGCCAGGGCCTCGCGGTTCTCGATCGGCACGAGCAGAGCTTCCCGCCCCTCGCGTGCGACGTCGGGCACGGCGCCCACCCGCGTCGAGACGACGGGTACACCCATCAGCATCGCTTCGAGCAGGACCGTGGGCAATCCTTCGCTGCGCGAGGGGATGACCAGCATGTCCAGCGCTTCATAGATCGAGGCGAGGTCGGCGCGGAAGCCCGGCAACGCCACCCGCCCCGCCAGCGCGCCGCCGGACGCCCGCCGTCGGCATTCATCCAGCAGGATGCCGTCGCCGACCATCACGGCCTTGAGATCGGGCCGCCGCGCGGCCGCGGCGCCGAATGCGTCAAGAAAAAAGTCGGGCGCCTTCTCGGGCGAAAACCGGCCAACCACCCCGACCAATACCCCGTCCTCGCCCCCTTTCCCGAACCATTGCCGGCGTAAATTCTCGCGCGTGATGTCCGAACGCGTTGAACGCAGCGCGTCCTCGGCGATGGCGTTGGGGATCCAGCGCAGCCGTCGCGGATCGATCCCCCGGCGGGCGAGTTCCTTCTCGAACGCCCGTGAGACGACGACGACCTCGCCAGCCCCGCGCATGAGGCGCACGTCCAGGGCGTGGTAAAGGCGGACGCGCCAATTCTCCCAGGTAAACCCATGAAAAATGGCCTGCCAGGCCACCCCCTGGCGGCGGGCGATTCTGCCGAATACGCTCCCCTTGTAACCGTGGCTCTGGTAAAGGTCGGGCTTGTATTGCGCGAGGAGCCTTCTGAACTGGGCGACGATCGCGGGATCGAACCGAAAACGCTCGCGAAGCAGGCTGGTGTCGATCCCA
>JAMCWS010000205.1 GCA_023480605.1 bacterium | reverse complement strand
CACTTGGTCCGATCGGCATTCATCGGGCGTCCCGCCGGGGTTCCGAAACGTTTTGCGTCAAGATGACAAAGCGGCGGCGCTTAATCAAGCGGTCATTTGCGTGACGGGGCAACTTCCCGATCCTTCATCGAACCAAAAGATTCCAACCACGGAGATGACAAGACACCAGAATATCGATGGGGTGTGATACAAGGATGACGGAACAACCGGAGGGGCATTCCGCGCATACGATCGTGGTCACGAACACGAGCATGAGGGTGAGAATGAAACCGTGGCCGCGGGACGAAAGTATCGGTTGCCAGTCGCATTCGGGCAACGTAGGATTTTAGGCAAAATGGCAGACACGGCGAAGGGGCCGCGGCGGCCTCGGAACCCGGGCCGAATCCGATTTGCGAACAAGGAGCGATATCGATGGCGATCAAAGTGGCGTTTATCGGCGCAGGCAGCGTCGGCTTCACGCGCAAGCTGCTGCGCGACATCCTGACCGTCCCCGAACTTCAGGATACCCGGTTTTCGTTCACGGACATCAACCGGCGCAACCTGGAGATGGTGGCGCAGCTTTGCGAAAAAGACATCAAAGGCAACAACCTGCCGGCGACGATCAGCACGACGCTGGAGCGGCGGCGGGCGCTGGAGGGGGCCGACTACGTCTTCAACGTCACGCGGATCGGCGGCCTGGAAGCCTTCCAGCACGACATCGACATCCCGCTGAAATATGGCGTCGACCAGTGCGTCGGCGACACGCTGTGCGCCGGCGGCATCATGTACGGCCAGCGCAACATTCCCTGCATCCTCGACTTCTGCAAAGACATGCGCGAAGTCAGCAGGCCGGGCGTGCTGTTCATGAACTACGCCAACCCGATGGCGATGAACACCTGGGCGGCGCTCGAGTACGGCGGCGTCAAAACACTGGGCCTTTGCCACGGCGTCTACGGGGGCTGGCACCAGATCGCCACGGCGCTGGGCGCCAAGAACGTGAATGATGTCGACATCATCTGCGTGCTGGAAGGCTTCCAGACATGGTATATCCAGATTAAATACAAGGGGCGGCTGGTCGGCGGCGAGGAATTATTGGAGGCCTTCGAACGGCACCCGGTTTACTCGAAGACGGAAAAGGTGCGCATCGACGTGCTGCGCCGCTTCGGGTATTACAGCACCGAATCCAATGGCCACCTGTCGGAGTACGTGCCGTGGTATCGCAAGCGGCTGGGCGAGATCAAGCGCTGGATCGACCTGTCGGCCTGGATTAACGGCGAGACGGGCGGCTACCTGCGCGTCTGCAAGGAAGGGCGCAACTGGTTCAAGACCGACTTCCCCAATTGGCTCAAGCGTGAGGAACCGCCGATCGGGCCCGGCAACCGCGGCCACGAGCACGGCAGTTACATCATCGAAGCGCTGGAGACGGGGCGGGTCTACCGCGGCCACTTCAATGTGCGCAATGGGGCGACGATCACCAATCTGCCCCCCGACTGCGTCGTCGAGGTGCCCGGCTACATCGACGCCAACGGGGTGAGCATCCCGCGGGTGGGCGACCTGCCGCTGGCCTGCGCGGCCACGTGCAACGCGTCGGTTTCGGTCCAGCGGATGTCGGTGGAGGCGGCGGTTCACGGCGACCTGACGCTGCTCAAGCAGGCGATGCTGCACGACCCGCTGACCGCGGCGGTGTGCAACCCCGAGGAAATCTGGCAGATGACGGACGAAATGCTGGTGGCGCAGGCGCAATGGCTGCCGCAATACAAGGGCGAAGTCGCCAAGGCCAAAAAACGGCTGGCGAGCGAAAAACCTCTGGCCCGTTACAAGGGCGACGGGGCGGCGCGCCTCAAGACCAAAACCGTCGAGGAAATGCAGAAGAGGGCCGAGGAATTCCGCAAGCTGGCCGCCGCGTCGGACAAGGCTGCCGCGCAGCGGGCCAAGGACGCCGAAAAAGGGCGTCGCAAACTCGCCAGGGCCGCCAAACAAGGGCGTTGAAAAGCGCACTTTGACGCGTGAACGCGAAAGAAGACGGCCGTGAGGACGCGCTCGGCGGGATGGACGGGCGCGTCTTTGCGGAGTGGGGGCGCGCGTTTGCCGACTCGCCGGTTCAGATAGCGATTTTTGTAGGAAACATGGGACATTTCTGGCACAATACGGGCGATTTGCGTGTGTCGCCCGCACATCAACGACTTCAAGGTGAATTTCAATGCTTTCTCAAAGCTCGTTCCGGATACAGGTCAAGCGCGAAGTCGCGCCCGACACATGGTATTACGAGGTGGAAGCGCCGTTGGTGGCGCGGGCGCGCAAGGCGGGGCAGTTCATGATCATCACCCCGACACCCCGGAGCGAGCGCATCCCGATCAGCCTGGCCGGCGGCGATCCGGTCCGCGGCACGATTCATTTCGCCGTGCAGCGGGTCGGGCGGACGACCCACGAGCTTTGCGCCCTGGAAGAGGGAGAATGCTTCTTCAGCATCCTGGGGCCGCTGGGCGAACCGACGCACGTGCAAAAGTACGACGGCACGGTGCTATGCGTCGGCGGTGGTTACGGGGCGGGAGCGGTCGTGCCGATCGCCGGGGCCTGTCGCGAGCTGGGCAACAAGGTCATCGGCATCGTCGGCGCACGCGACGCCATCCGCTTGATTTTCGTCGACGAGATGCGCGCGGCGGCTAACGAGACGTTGCTGGCCACCGAGAATGGGAGCATCGGCTTTCATGGGCGCGTGACGGGCGTCATCGAGGAGCTGCTGGCCAAGGGCGAAAAAATCGCCCATGTCTATGCGATCGGGCCGGTGCCGATGATGCGCGCCATCGCCGAGCAGACGCGCCCGCTGGGGATCGGCTGCTCGGTCTCGCTCAACGCCATCATGGTCGACGGCACCGGCATGTGCGGCGGCTGCCGGGTGAGCGTCGGCGGCAAGAGCCGCTTCGCCTGCTTTGACGGACCCGACTTCGATGGTCATGCGGTCGATTTTGACATGCTCGTCAACCGCCAGCGGATGTATCTCGACCAGGAGAAAAAATCCTACGAATACCTGAAAACGCAGGACAACGGGGGTGCGGCGGACGTTTCGGGCGACGACGACCCGGCCTGCAAAATGGAACAACTGGTGCGCGAGTATCATGCGCGCTTCCGACCGCTGCTGCCCGAAGGATTTGAGATGCCCGGCAACGGCAACATCACGCCCAAGCAACGCATGGCCATCCCGCGCCAGAAGATGCCCGAGCAGGACCCGGCGGCGCGGACGCACAACTTCCTCGAGGTGGCCCTGGGGCTGACGCCCGAGCAGGCGATCGTCGAGGCCAAGCGCTGCCTGCAGTGCCGCAAGCCGCTGTGCCTGGACGGCTGCCCGGTCAACATCGACATCCCGCAATTCCTGGAACTGACGGCCAAGGGCGACTTCCTGGGCGCGGCGGCGGCAATCAAGGCCTCCAATTGCCTGCCGGCCATCACCGGCCGGGTCTGCCCGCAGGAAAAACAATGTGAGGCGGTGTGCGTGTTGGGCAAGAAAGGCGATGCGGTGTCGATCGGGCGGTTGGAGCGATTCGTCGCCGACTACGAGCGCGCCCATGCGGCCGAGGCGACGCGGATCGAACGGCCCGCGCCGACGGGCCGCAAGGTGGCGGTCGTCGGCTCGGGGCCGGCCGGCCTGACGGTGGCCGGCGAACTGGCCCGGCGCGGCCACGACGTGACGATATTCGAAGCGCTTCACAAACCCGGCGGCGTGTTGATCTACGGCATCCCCGAATTCCGCCTGCCCAACTCGATCGTCGAGCAGGAGATCGAGAACCTTAAGGCGATGGGCGTCAAGGTCATCTGCGGGGCGCTGGTGGGGCGCAGCCTGACCTTGAGCGAGATGTTCAAAGACGAGAAATTCGACGCCATTTTCCTCGGCACGGGCGCCGGCCTGCCCAAGATGATGCGCATCCCCGGCGAAGACCTGAAGGGCTCCTACACGGCCAATGAATACTTGACACGGATCAACCTGATGCGGGCCGACCAGTTCCCAACGGCCCCGACGCCGGTGCTGGTTGGCCGCCATGTCGTCGTAATCGGCGGCGGCAACACCGCCATGGACTGCGTGCGCACCTCGCGGCGGATGGGCTGCGAACATGTGACGCTGCTCTACCGTCGCACCGAATTGGAAATGCCGGCCCGACGCGAGGAAGTCATCCACGCGCAAGAAGAGGGGGTTCATTTCGAGTTCCTGGCCGCGCCCGTGGCCCTCTACGGCGACGAGCAGGGCTGGGTCAAGGAAATGGAGTGCATCCGGATGGAGTTGGGCGAGCCCGACGAAAGCGGCCGGCGGCGGCCCGTCGAAGTAAAAGGCAGCAACTACCGCATTCCGGCCGAGACGGTCGTCAGCGCGCTGGGCTTCGGCGTCAATCCGCTGTTGGCCTCGACGACGCCCGAACTGAAAGTCGACAAGTGGGGCATCATCCAGGTGGACGACAGCCGCCAAACGAGCATGCCGCGTGTTTACGCCGGTGGCGACGCCATCACGGGCGGCGCCACCGTCATCCTGGCCATGGGCCAGGGCAAGCGCGCCGCCGAGGTGATGGCACGAATACCTGATGAGCCTGCCGCGCGAGCAACCGGTCTCGGTCCGATAGGTGACGCGGGATCTTTTTATAATAACGGCCGCGTTTGGCAGCCCGGCGCCAGACGCGGCCACTTTTTTGGGGGGTGAACGGATCCGGCCCACGGCGCGATTCGGCAAGGCGAAGGATGTAAAAGACCCAAAAGACTTAAAAGAAGCATGGAGCGTGGAAGAGGTAGTAGCGTAGCCGCACGGCGTATCGAAGACGATTGGTTCGGGCGAGCCTGGCTGAACCCTACGAGGGGGCGGCTTTCGCTTGACTTTTGGCCGGGTCTGGCCCGAAATCGGACCGGACATCGCAGGGGCTTTCGCGTTCATGATCCAATACCCACGGACATCCCCATCTCGTCGGTGTTCGACGGACACGGCGATTGGCGCCACGGCACGCACGGCACGATTGCTGGGTGTACTGGCGGCTCTGCTGACGGCCGGTTTTTTCACGGACCCGTCGGGGGCTTACCCAATAGAGAGTCTTGGGCTGTCGCTGGCGCTGGCGGGCGTCGGTGCGGTGCTTACCGGCTGGCTGCTGGCGGAAAGGGATCGGCGTGTCGAGGCGCTGGCGGCGCTGGGGTCGCCGGCGATTCTGGCGGCGCTGGGGTTGGCGCTGTGGGCCGCGGCGCGCTGGTCGTTCATGGAGGTGCGCGCCGCGGGGAGGGAATGGGTCATCGGGTTGGCCTGGATGGGAGTCGCGGCGGCGACGGGGGCATTCATGGGAACGGCAGCGCGCAGGATTGAAGCGCGCGAACCGGGGTCGGCAACGCCGTTCGCGCTCTTTCGGAGGGTGTTGGCGCTCGCGGCGCTCGCCTCGGGCGCCTTGGCGCTCTACCAGCACTTTGTCGGCTATCCACGGGCGCTCGTGGCCTTCCGTGCCGAGAATCCCGGTCCGGTCACGGACATACAAACGCAAAGTTTGATGCACGCCCTGACACTGGGGCGGGTGGGCGGCCGGCTGGGCGATCCCAACCTGTTTGCCGCCCAGTTGGCGGTTCTGGCCGTCTTTTGCCTGTCGCTTTTACGCCGCGGTGAACCGCGAGCCTGGCGCTGGCTGGGCACGGCGGGCTACGCCGCGACGATCGTGAGCCTATTATTGACCGGCAGCACAGGCGGCATTCTGGCGTTCGGATTCGCCAGCGTCATCGGATTAGCCTTCGCAGCCGGGGGCGGACTGGGGCGTATGCGCGGGGGTGGACGCGTCATGGCGATGGTGGCGACCGGCGCGGCGCTGGCGGCGCTGACGGGGACGGCCTGGGGCGATCAGGGGACGCCGCCGGGCTGGCTGCATCGCCTTGCCACGCTGACGACGATCCGCGAACGCTTTTACTACTGGGAAATCGCGCTGCGCGTCTGGGCGGGCCACCCGTGGATCGGCGCCGGACCAGGCGGCTTCAACCTGCTTTACATGACGCTCAAGCCTCCCCTCGCCCACGAAAGCCAATACGCCCATTCCTGGCTTTTCGAGACGGGGTCCGAACTCGGCGCGGCGGGGGTGGGGCTGATCCTGCTTTTCTGGGGCGCCCTGGCATGGCGTCTGTGGCGAACGCGGCGGCCGATCCTGGGTCGGCCGGCCGCGGTCGCCGAGGATTCGCCGCCGCCGTCGCAGTCGGCCCGAAGCGACGGTTCGTCCGACCTTGAGGCCGCGTGGCTGCTGGGCGCCCTGGCGGTGCTGGCTTTCAACGGCCTTTATCAATTCATCTTCCAGTGGCGCGAGTTTTTGATCCTCACCGGATTGCTGGCGGGCGGGGCCTGCGGACTGACTTCGCCGGCGAGGCCGGCCTCGGCCCGCAACATCGCCGGCCGCTGTGCGGGTGGGCTGGGTCTGGCGATGAGCGGGTCCGCGCTAGTCCTTGCCCTGATCATGACGCCGCCATGGCACCTGGCCCAGCGCGACCGCTGGTTGGGCCGCGACCTGATGGACGCGGGCGACTGGGCCCAGGCCGCCGAAGCCTTCGCGCGCGCGGCGCGCTGGGAACCCGACGACCCGGCCCTGCTGGTGGCCGAGGCGGGCGCGAGGGACCGGGGGGGCAATCCCGCGCGAGCCTGGATTCTCCTCCAGCGGGCGGCGGGGCTCAATCCCCGGTCGGCCTCGATACCGGCGGCGCAGGCCAGTTGGCTGGAACGGCAGGGGCATCCGCGTGAAGCGATCGACAAAATCAGCGAGAGCATCGACCGCTACCCGAGTAACGTGGAGTATCGCATTACGCGCGCCCGTCTATTGCTCGCAACCGGACAGCCGGCCGAAGCCCGGCGCGATCTTGTATACATCGAGCGCCAAATCGGGCCTTATGTGGTCTGGGAATACCAACGCCAGCCTTATAATGACTTGCGCCGACGGGCGGGCCTGCCGCCGGTGACCTATCCGCCGCGTTGACGCCCGGCGCGGACGACCAGGAAGGATTCGAGCGCGGTATTCGCTCGATTTTGGGTGCATTCCGTGCTGTCCGCGTAATGCGATCCTCCACGCGTCTCGGGTCCTGAAATGGCTTGACGATCGATGACGATCTTTCATAGAGTATGGCTTTACGGCGGGCTGGAAAGCCCGATCGAGCGGGAATGGTGGGTGTAGCTCAGTTGGTTAGAGCGCCAGATTGTGGCTCTGGAGGCCGAGGGTTCAAATCCCTTCACCCACCCCAGCTATCTTTAACATATACAACATTCTATAAATCGTCGTGTGTGGGGCTTCAGGGGTATTTTCGCCTCCAGGTGTCAATTGGGTGTCAGCCCGGCGCCCGAAAATAACCTTGTCCCGTTCATATGCCGAGGTGTTGCCGACGCAAATGGGAATGGATTCCCTCCGGATATTTAAGACGCATGTCAACCATTTTATTCAAGAAGCTGCCCGGGCTTTCCTACCTGAGATTGATGGAGCGTGGGAGGGTTGGACCAGTCAGGGGATGTAAGATTGAGATTCAACAACCCACTGGTTTTCCGTCTGTCACCGGGCCGCTACTCAGCAATAGTTACGGCATGATCCCAAGGCCCCGTCGCCATGATCTGGTTCGCCCTTACTTTGTGCTCTGGTTCATAAATACGGTGACGTATTTTGATTCATGCCACCGCTCGTTCACAAGATTGCTCCTCAAGGGACATTTTCGCCAGTAGATCCCGAAGGTCCTGGCGCGTGAACTTCCACTCGAAAGGCTTGGCATAACTTTCGTAATGCGTCTGAAAACCGAGCAGGCTCTCCTCCAAATGTGCAATGCTGAGAAACTTGTTGGGTGTGAGAACCTTGCGTTAGACCACGGAAAAGTAGATCTCGACCTAATTGAGCCAACTGGCGTGGACTGGCATGTGAACCGCAATGGCATTGGAATGCCACGCCGCCAAACGCTGGTCGGCCGCCTCGCCCCGACGCAGTGCGGCGCGCCCCAGAGAGCGGCATGAGCCAGAATGAAATGCAGGTAATGCTGAAAGCCGGGAGTCGTAAAGCTATT
The DNA here is from genome assembly GCA_023480605.1 of bacterium. GTDB lineage: Bacteria > Sumerlaeota > Sumerlaeia > MVZB01 > MVZB01 > JAMCWS01. The sequence continues at coordinate 20,912 of JAMCWS010000205.1, read as the reverse complement.
GGCAAACTCCCCCAGCAGGGCCACAAGAGTAGTAGGAGCGGTCATCGGCGGGTACTCTTGAACTGGTATTGGGAAGTTTCATATCAAGATTCTCGCTCTGACCGCTCTCGTCTTTGAATGACTGGATGGTTCCCAGAATGTTCTAAGGTTCAGAATGAGTATATTGAGTTTGATAGTCGTCGGTGAAAAAGGGCAAAAGCCCAATAAAATCGGCGCAAAAATGCTGTAAACGCGTATACTTGTTTGCCAGAAAACATGCCCATTCCCGTAGAAAGCCGGCAAACTCATGCGACCTCGTCCCAGCAGCAACACCGATCTCCAGGGCGACCTGTTCAAGGTCGAACTCGACGCGATCGTTAATCGATATAATATTAACATGCCCTGGCGTCGAACGGATTCCCATTGGGCCGGCAGGCCACGGATTCGTCAAATCTTGCTCCACCGGATCGGCTGGCCGTCGGGCCAGCAGTCGGGCCAGCGCACCAGCGTGCCATCGTCTTGCAGAAAGCCCCGCGTATCGACGTGAATGTAAGCGGTTTGGGATTTGAGGCCCTTGGCCCGCAGATAGTGTTCGCGTTGCGTGAAATCGTTGTGGGTGTAAAGGCCGGCGCCGCCCAGCATATCCATCCGGCCTTCGGCGCGGTAACGGCGGTCGAGGATATTGACGTAATGCATGATGACGGCCGCGTCGTGGATGTCGCCGACGCCGTCGCCGTTGAGGTCGTCGATCACGTGGTCGCCGTCCTCGTCAACGATCAGATCGATGGCCCTGCCGTATTGGTGCATCGAGAAAGGTTCTTTCAGGTTGCCCGGCTCGGCGAGGGTGCCCAGGTTGAACGAGGGGGGGCGAAAGCCGTAGATCGGCACCAGCCGCGTGGCCCGGAGGCCGTCGCCCTGCATGAGAGCGAGCAGCTCTTCGAGTTTGCGCACAAGGTGGAGATCCAGGGCGATATACTGAGTTTTACCGAGGCTGTGCCATTCAAAATCAATCATATGCATGCCGAGGGTCTGGTGCGCGGCGATCTTCAAGTCGCACGTCTCGGGCGTCACCCGGTAGAAAAACGCCGGAACACGATATTTATCGGGATATTTACAATACCAGTCGGATTTGATGTTGTAGCGTGCAGTATCGGCGGGATCGGCCGGGTCGATGTAATGGCCCAGGTTGAAGCCATCGAGCACGCCCCCCGCCATGGCCTTCGAGTCGACCGGCGCCAGAAGGCGGAACATCGCCGTGCGCCGTTCGACGCGGGACTGGTCGCCGCGCGCCAGACGCACCTCCAGCGTGGCGGTCAAGGTGGCCATGCGCGAGCCCTCGGGCGGGATGAAGTAAGAAACCGGAGCGCCGGTGTCGGGATCGGTTCCCGCGAAAATCGCGCCGGCGTCGGTTTGCCACTGGAGGGATCGGCCCGTCTCGCGCCAATCGCCCGCCGGCGCGCCGGTCGAACCGACGCGGGCCTGGAGCGCGACCGGATAACGGTCGGGCAGGAGGATCAATTCCGCGCCCGGATAGGCCAGGGCCAGCTCCGGGACGATCGCATAAGGATCGGCCGGGCGTGCGGGATCGGCTGCCGGCCGGGAAACGGACGATCCTGGGATGTCGTCGGTCATAGTTGGTGAAACGGATCCTTTTCCGGTCCCCGGTTGGCGCGGGGATACCGGGGCAGCCTTTACGCCGGAAGTCGCTCGCATCTGCAAAGGGGGAACCGCGTCCGCGCGGACTCGTGGGGGGCTGGTTCCGACTCCCACGGTGGCGCTCGCCGAGTGACAAGCGAAGTTAGCGGTCGCGATCGCCAGGGCGGCGATGGCAACGACGCGGGAGTCCAAAAGCCGGGCGCGGCCGGGCGGAGCGGGAAACAAGGACTTCATCAAGGCGGCGGTCCCCCGAGCGGACAACATTTTCGCCCTTTTACCACAATGCCGGCATCTTTACCCGAGAAAAACGGCGCCGATCCGCGAAACCCGGGTTTTGGCCCACTCACATCTATGCGTCTTCGTGTCTTTATGTGAGACTGAACGCGGTCATGCCGTTTGCGGACGGCATCGCGAGAGGGGCTTGCCCGATCAGGCCGGTTGCAGGGCCGCTTCGAGATGAGTCATGATATCACCTTCGGGCGTTCAGTCCGCCGCCCGCCGGCGCCCATGCCGAGTTCATTCATTTTTTGACGAGGCCATAGACCACCGATGCCGCCACTGAGCGACAAGAGCGAAATCCTCGCCAGCGACCGGCTGGCCCGCCTGCTGCTGCGCCTGTCGCTGCCGGCGATGATCGGCATGTTCACGATGGCCCTCTACAACGTGGTCGACACGATTTATGTCGGCCGCGGGATCGGCACGCTGGGAATCGCGGGGGTCGCCCTGTGTTTCCCGCTGCACGTCTTCGTGCTCGCCATCGGCCTGCTGCTGGGGATCGGCACGGCCTCGGTCATTTCGCGCGCGCTCGGCGCCGGCGACCTGCCGCGGGCCAACCGGGCGTTCGCCAACATGCTGTTGCTGGCCGTGGGGTTGGGATTGGTTATCGCGGTCACCGGGCGCTCCTGGCTGACGCTCGCTCTGCGTTTGTTCGGGGCCAACGCCGAGATCCTCCCCTACGCGCGCGCCTACATGAGCATCATGCTGTTGGCCTCGCCGTTGTTTACGGTCTGCATCGCCTCCAATAATGTCATTCGTTCCGAAGGTCACGCCGGGGCCGCGATGCTGGCGATGATCATTCCGGCGCTGCTCAACATCATCCTGGACCCGATTTTCATTTTCGGATTCAAGCTGGGGGTGGCCGGCGCGGCGCAGGCGACCGTGCTGGCGCAGACGATCGGGGCATTCTACATGGCGGGCTACTTCGCCTCGCGCCACACGCGGCTGCGCGACTGGCATCGCCGGCTGGCTCCAGACCGGGCCGTCGTGGGCGAGATACTCGCTATCGGATCGTCGGCTTTCGCTCAGCAGGGGGCCGGCAGCCTGATGATGATCGTTGCCAACAACAACCTGACGGCATATGGCGGCAGCCTGGCGGTGGCGGTCTTCGGCGTGATCAATCGTCTGTCGATGTTCGTCATGATGCCGGTGCTGGGGGTCGCGCAAGGGCTCCAGCCGATCGCCGGCTTTAACTTCGGGGCGCGGCGGCTCGACAAAACCCGGCGCGTCGTCCGGATCGCCGCGGTCATGGCGACGGCGATGGGAACGGCCGCGTTTCTCATCTTGACTATTTTCCCGCGGCCGCTGATCGGTTTGTTCACGACCGACCCGCATCTGATTGATGGCGGCCGTCAGGCCTTGCGGCTCATGATCCTGACCATGCCGGTGGTGGGCTTCCAGATCGTGGGTGCGACGATGTTCCAGGCGATCGGCCGCCCATTGCCGGCGATGTTGCTTTCGCTGTCGCGCCAGTGCCTGCTGCTGATTCCCCTGCTGCTCCTGATGCCCCGGCTGTTGGGCCTGGACGGCATCTGGCTCTCGTTTCCGGCCGCCGACGCCGTCTCGGCGCTATTGACGGCGTGGCTGATGGCGCGCCAGTTGCGGCGCCTGCGGGAGGCCGGCGCGGCTGAATGCCCGGCCGGCGCGGCGGCGGCCGCGATGGACGGGCAGGATCCCGCAAACCGCGCGCTCTCCGCCGAGGAACGAAAATAACCGAACGCCGCAACACATAATATTTGACATCCCGTGATGGCCCATCTATTCATGGAAGCGAATTATTGAATCGTATCTTGGTTTCAAGGAGCGGATGAGATGAAAACTGCACTGTTTGCCCTTGTCGTCGCCGGATCGCTGCTGCTGGGCGGATGCGCTTTCTACCAGGCCCCCGTCATGCCGCCCCCGGGATTCATCGTGTCGTCGATCCAGGCGCCGATCGACACCGACGCCGATCAAACGCCCGTGAGCACGCGCCAGGGCGAAGCCTCCAGCATGTCGATCCTCGGCCTGGTGGCCGTCGGCGACGCCAGCATCAAGACCGCGGCCGAAGAGGGCGGTCTGAAAAAGATCGACCACGTCGATTATCGTTATCTGAACGTCCTGTTCATTTTCCAGAAATTCACGACGATCGTTTACGGGGAATGACCATGAAAACGAACAAGGTTCTTACCCGGTGGCTGGTCGTGGTCGTCTGCGCCGCCTGGGGATGGTTCGGAGCCGGCTGCGCCGGGCGTGCTCTTTTCCGGGCTCCCGTGAGGGTGCCGGGGGGCGCACTCGTCGTCGCCACCAAGGCGCCGTTGACGGTCAACTTCAACGGCAATCCCTGCGGCGAAGCGACACGCATGGCCACGTTCAAACGAACCATGTATATCTGGGACTGCCTGATCACCGGTCTTGAATTCGCCTGGGACGACGCCGCTCTCGCCAAAATGGCCCGCGAGGCGGACATCGAGCGTGTCTCTTACGCCGACTACGAGTTGCTGAACGTTCTGGGAGTGTTTGCCCAGTTTACCGTTCACGTCTACGGCGAATGACGCGGCGGTACTCGGCAGTCCGGGGGGCGGGTTCTCCACTCATTCGGAACGGAATGGGAAGATCATGATGCGCAAAACGCTCATTCTCGTTAGTTTGTTGTCGGCCGCCGCGCTTGGCGGTTGTGTTTCGACCTCGCCGGTCGTCCCTTACTACGGCGCCATCGGCTTCAACCAGACCACGGCTCCCGTCGATATCACGTTCGACCGCACCCAAATCGGCGATCGCGTGGGGAAGGCGGCATGCAGCAATATCCTGGGCCTGGTGAGCTGGGGCGATGCGAGCGTCATGACAGCCGCCCGCAACGGCGGGATCGACCGGATCGACCAGGTCGACTGCCGGATGCTGAATGTGATCGGAATTTACAGTTCCTACGAAACGATCGTCACCGGTGGCGGCTCCCGTTAAATCACAAGCGGGGCGGCGGGGGCGATCAGCGCTGGTTTTCGCTGCCCGCGGGCCGGCTCAGGTCGAGTTTCACGCCGGCCAGGTGGCGGTCGATTTCTCTCCATTCGGCGTCGCTCAGTTTGAGATCCAGCGCGCAGGCGTTTTCCTCGGCCTGGCGGGCGTTGCGCGCCCCGACGAGTGCGGCCGTGACGCCCGGTTGGCGGCGCACCCACTGAATCGCCACGTGACCCAACGTGGCATTGTGCGCCTCCGCGATCGGGCGGATCTTTTCGAGGAAATCGTTGACCTGCCGGCGGTTCTCGGGCTTGAAGAAGGGCTCGCGGGAACGGTGATCCGCCGGCGGGAAAACCTGGTCCACGCCGATCTTGCCCGTCAACAGGCCGCGCTGCATCGGGCTGTAGACGATGACGCCGACGTCGTGCTTGCGGCAGAAGGGCAGCACGTTTTCCTCGATGCCCCGGTTGATCATGCTGTAAGGGGGCTGAACCGACGCCAGGGGGACGTGGCGGCGGGCTTCGCTCATCAGTTCGGGGGTGTAATTGCTCACACCGACCGCCCGGATCTTGCCCTCCTGGAGCAGCTTCTCAAGGGCCGTGAAGGTTTCTTCGATCGGCGTCGCGGGGTCGGGCCAGTGGTGCTGGTAGAGGTCGATGTAGTCGGTCCGCAGGCGCCGCAGGCTCTGCTCGCATTCGTGGATGATGCGTTTGCGCGAACCGTTGCGGCAGACGGGCACCTTGCGACCGTCGATGCCGATGATCCCGCCATGGGCCGTTCCTTCGTCGGTTTCCCAGTTGACGCCGAACTTGGTCAGGATCTGCACGCGGTCGCGCCGGCCGGCGATGGCGCGGCCGACGATTTCCTCGCTCAGGCCGCAGCCGTAAATGGGCGCCGTGTCGAGGGTCGTCACCCCCAGTTCGATGGACTTATCGATCGCCTCGATCGAGTCTTTTTCGTCGGTGCGGCCCCACATTAGGCCGCCGATCGCCCAGGTGCCCAGGATAATGGGGGTTACCTTGACGTCGCTGTTGCCCAGTTGGCGCATATCCATCGCGCGTTCCCTCCCGTTGGCGAGATTCATGCATCCACTTTATCACGACCGGCGGCGCATTTCACTCACCAAGTAAGCCATAATCGTTGAACGGTTGGAGCCGACTTCCCCACCCGGCCGAGGACGCCGACGCGGGCATGACCGGCGATGCGTCATCGCGTTGGAGATCCGTGCTCGCGATTTGCGGTTGGGTATTATCAAGGGGCGAGGTGGCCCAGGTCGCTCGAACCCATCGCCACGCCGCCAGCGGGAAAATACTCACGCCACCGTTGCTCGACCCGGCGGGCGATCTCGGGGCGCGCGAACAGCTCGGCCGGATAGGACGGCTTCATTCGGGCGTCGATGACAATCGGCGACTGGTAGCGGATGTGGTTGCGGCGAACATCGATCTGGCGCGCATGAATGTCGGCCGCCGGCTCGAAACGCAGGAAGGTGGTCCAGAGAAAGTTCGTCGGCGTGGCGGCGGCGCTTGCGGGGCGGTCGCACAGCACCACCAGCGGCCAGGCGGCCAGGGTAGGCTCGCGCGCCAGGCGCGCCGCGAAGGCGGTGTCTTCGGCGAACGACGGGCCGCCGACGACCAGGCACCCCGGGCAAAAAACGCGCGGCTCGCGCGTGCCCGGCGGCGGTTCGCCCGACCATTCGCCGGGCAGGTCGCGAACCGGCTTGCCCAGGCCCAGCATCACCCCCTTGGAGCCTTCGTTGACGGCCGGGCCGGTGTAATCGAGCGTGTCCATGGAAAGGTTGGCGAATACGTACAGGTCGCTCTCGGGTCGGAAACGGGCCAGGATGTGCTCGAGCAAACCCTTGAAATCGCGCAGGTCGCGCGGCGCGTCGGTGGCCAGCAGGAACTTGGTCAGGGTCAGTTGGCCTTCACCCAGGATGCGGAATGCGGCCGCCATGGCTTCGCGCCCGTAACGCTCCCTGACGACCGCGCCCGCCAGCGCGTGGAAGCCCGTCTCGCCGTATGTCCACAAGTCGGCCACCGAGGGCATGACGAGTGGAAAGAGCGGCGCCAGCAGGCGCTGGAGATACTCGCCGATGTAGTAATCCTCCTGGCGGGGCTTGCCGACCACCGTGGCCGGATAGATGGCGTCACGCCGCCGCCAGACCCGGTCGCAGTGGAAAACCGGATACGGATGGCGGAGCGAGTAGTAACCGTAATGATCGCCGAAAGGCCCTTCGGGGCGGCGTTCGCCCGGCGGCACGTGGCCGACGAGGGCGAATTCGGCCTGCGCGACGAGTGCGTGGGGCGCCCCCGGCCGTCGCGCCATGGCGAGCTTGTCGCCCAGAACGAGCGACCCCAGCAGCAATTCGGAGACCCCTTCGGGCAGCGGGGCGACCGCCGCGAGGATGAGGGCCGGCGGGCCGCCCAGGAACACCGTCACCGGCAGGGGTTCGCCGCGCTGTTCGGCCGCGTGGTAATGAAAGCCCCCCCCCCCTTGCCGATCTGCCAGTGCATTCCGGTAGTCCGGTCGTCGTAGCGCTGCATGCGATACATGCCCAAGTTGGGCCGGCCGTCGACGGGGCCGTGCGTCAGGACGAGGGGGAGGGTGAGGAAGGCGCCGCCGTCTTCGGGCCAGCACTTGAGCATGGGCAATTCAGTAAGGCGCGGATCTTCTTCGACTTCGCACACCGGGCCTTGTCTGCATCGCCGCTCGCCCAGCTCATACCGACGACCGATCAGCCGCCGCCCTCGCCACAACCGGGGCAGGAACGGGGGCGCCAGGTCGCGGGCCAGCCGCGCCGCCTGCTCGATGAATTCGAACGGGCGGTTCCCGAAGGCCAGTTCCACCCGGCGGGCGGTGCCGAACAGGTTGGTCGCCACGGGATAGGGGCTGCCCCGGACGCGCCGGAAGAGGAGGGCCGGCCCGCCGACGGCGATCACGCGCCGGTGGATTTCGGCCAGTTCCTCGTCGGGATTGACAGGAACGTCGATTTCGGCCAGTTCATGTTGGCGGCGGAGCAGATCGAGGTATTGGCGGAGGTCACGCAACGGCTCAAACCGCACGGCCGAACGACGCGGCCGGCGGGCCCCGGCGGGGGGTGGGGCGGCTGATCGGTCGTCGGTATGAGCGCTCATGCGGTGGGCGAGTTCCGGGCGATGGTGAATAGGGCCAGTTGTTTCGCCCGGGGGGAAGTCGGGGGCGGGGCCGGCCGGAGACGGCCCCGCCAAGCCGGGCGGTCAAACGGATGAAAGGCTCAGCGCTGTTCGACCGAGACGTAATCGCGGATCGTCGGCCCGGTGTAAATCTGACGCGGCCGGTAGATGCGTCCCTTGGGATCGTCGTTGACCTCACGCCAGTTGGCGATCCAGCCGGGCATGCGTCCGATGGCGAACATGACCGTGAACATGTTGAGCGGGATGCCGATGGCCCGCATGATGATGCCGCTGTAAAAATCGACGTTGGGGTAGAGATGGCGGCTGATGAAGTACTCGTCGGAAAGGGCCGCGGTTTCAAGACCTTTGGCCACATCCAGCGCCGGATCCTTGATGCCGAGTTTGGCGAGCAGCTTCTCGCAAGTCTGGCGCAGGATGGTGGCCCGGGGGTCGTAGCTCTTGTAAACCCGGTGGCCGAAGCCCATCAATTTGATTTCGTTCTTGGAGTCTTTGACTCTGCGGATATACTCCTGAACGTCCATTTTGCTTTTGATGATCTCTTCGAGCATGCTGATGACGGCCTGGTTGGCTCCGCCGTGGCGCGGACCCCAGAGCGCGCAGACGCCCGAGGCCACCGAGGCGAACAGGTTGGCCTGGCTCGAGCCGACCATGCGCACGGTGGAGGTCGAGCAGTTCTGCTCGTGATCGGCGTGCAGGATTAGAATCAGGTTCATCGCGGCCACGACGTCGGGATCGGGGCCGAATTCCCTGTAAGGCACCGAAAACATCATGTGCAGCAGGTTGGCGCAATAACTGAAGTCGGGATTGGGGTAAATGAACGGCTGACCGATGGATTTCTTATAGGAGAAGGCGGCGATCGTGCGCACTTTGCTCAACAGGCGCGCCACCGTATCGTCGAATTGATCACCGGTGCCCATGGGATCCGGCTGGAAGCAGCCCATCGCGTTGATCATGGCCGAGAGGATGGCCATCGGGTGGGCTGTCGGCGGAAATCCCTCGAAGTGATGCTTGAGCGTCTCGTGGATCATCTCGTGCTGGGTCAGCAGATTCGAGAAACGCTTGAGTTGCTCGCGATTGGGCAATTCGCCGTAAATAATCAGATAGGCGGTCTCGACGAAGGTCGATTTCTGGGCCAATTGCTCGATCGGGATTCCCCGGTAACGCAGGATGCCCTTTTCCCCGTCGATATAGGTGATGGAACTGACGCACGAGCCGGTGTTCGCATAACCGCTGTCGAGGGTGATGTAGCCTGTCTTGGCTCGCAATTGCGTGATGTCGACCGCCTTTTCGTTTTCCGAGCCGACATAGACCGGCATTTCATAAGTCTCGCCATCCAGTAAAAGTTGGCATGCGTTTTTGGAGAGTTGTAAGTTTGCCATGGATTCTCCTTCTTGTGCCGACCGATTCAAGGATTTAGATAAAAACCATCGGCGGCGAATGGCGCCGCTCGAGCCATTTTGTGCAGTTTAACATGATTGATATTTTAGTCAAGAAATGGTCGGGTATCTCTTGGAGTTTGCTTGCCGGCCGCCCTTCGCCCTTTGCGACAGCCTCGCGGCGGCGCGCCCACGCCCGTCGACGGCGCAATTTACCATCTCCACCGGCGTGTTTTTCTGCTAAAATGGAAAGCGTGAGAGCGCGGGAGTCAGACCCCCGCCCTCGAACGAAGCGACGCCTTCCGGGAGTTAATCCCCCGGGCGGCGCCGTAACGTCATTCTCGACCCTGTGGGGGAAGTGGAGGACACCAATGAAAACATTGGATGTCATATCGATGGTGTTACTCATCATCGGCGCCCTGAACTGGGGCATTATGGGTTTGTTCGACTTTAACGTGATCGCCGCGATCTTCGGTCCTTTGACGATTCTGGCCAGAATCATCTATGTGCTCGTCGGCATCGCGGGAGTTTACGAAATATTCGGCCTGGCCGCCCAACGCCGCCGCTGGGCGACCCGGCAGCCGGTCACCCAGTGACGCGGCGGGAGCCGGCCAGACGGCTCTCGGTCCCGCACTTGTAAGGCCATCCATGGGAGCGCGCCGGAAAACGGCCGCTCTCATCGGCCGGGTGCGGCGACTTGCCGATCTGGGCCGGCTCCACATGTAGGATATTCCGTTTCCTCAACGCCGGCCACCGGGCCGGCGTTTTTGTCGCCAATACGCCAAACCCCGGCGAAGGCCGGCTTATTCAACCCAATCCACATGAATCGAGTCGCCGGCGCGCAGGCCGGTGGATTCGGCCGCCGAGCCGCGATTGACGGCCACTTCCAGCATTCCGGCTGATCCCCAATAGGCCAGCGCTTCGACTTCGCGCGCCTGGGCGAACGTCCGGTTGATGGCGGTCAGGCGCAACGGTCCGGCACGAATGACGAAACGCCGCCGCGCCAGTCGGGCTTCCCAATCCGGCCGCGCGATGTTCGTCACCAGGTTGCCGAAATGATCGACCAGCATGACACGCGCGAGAAGGCCGTGGCTCAGTTCCTCGGGGTCCAGGGGCGGCAGGATCACCGGATCGGTCACGGCGGGACCCGCCGCGGCGGGGTCGGCGCCGGCGGCCAGGCGCGCGGCGGCCGGGGCGAACAGGTCGCGGCCGTGAAAGGTGTCGCTGACCTGGGGGGCGCGGAACCCCGGCGACGCGATTTCGTAGAGGGCGAAGTCGTCGCCGGCTTTTTCGAACAACGGCGTGGCCAGGCCATTGTCGGGGCCGCTGTAGCCCCAGGGGCCGATGCGTCCGCAGACCGCGCGGCGCGTGGCGCCCACGCCCGGATCGACAACGCAGCAAAATAGGGTCGCCGGGGGCATCGCGTCGAGTACGCATCGCAGGAGAAACGCCCCGGCTTCGACATTGCAGGCGGGGACGCCGTGACTGATATCAACCAGGCGGGCCTCGGGCAGCGCCGTCAGAATCCGGCCCTTGACGGCGGCCACATACCAGTCCGCCAGGCCGAAGTCGGTCAGCAGGGCGATGGTCGGCGGGAGCGGGGGCATGGATCGACATCTCCGACGCGGGGCGTTTTCACGGATTGATCTTGATATTTATCTTAACCGAACAAGCCCGGAATGCAAGCTGCCGAAGCCCGATTCCCCCGGCGGGTTCCGGACGGGAGCCGTTATCCGGCTTACTGCCGCGGGATTTCCTTCAGGCCAAGCACCTCGGCGTGACGCGCCAGGGCGGTCGGGATGTGGGCCTCCCAGTATTCCCACGAGTGCTGGCCGGGGTGTTCATGATAAATGTGCGGGATTTTCTTCTCCTCGAGATAGGCGTGAAACCGCCGGTTATGCTCGATCAGAAAATCGTCGCGGCCGCAGTCGAACGCGATCGCCGGGCGCTGGTCCGCCGGGATGCGGGCGGCGAGTTCGTAAAGATCGGCGTCGCGCGCCTGCTCGGGCGCAAGGTCCAGCTTTTGCAAAAGCTGATCGAATGTAAAAATCGCGCTCGAATGCGCCCAGACCGAGGCGAACCGGTCGGGATACTTGAGCGCCAGGTGGAGCGACCCGAATCCCCCCATCGACTGGCCGCCGACGGCCGACGGGCCGGGCCGGACGTGAAACATGCGCGACACGTGGGGCATCAGATCCTCGACGATCAAATCCTCGTAGCGCTCGCGCGGACTCCGATTGATCCAGAAACTGGTGGCTCCGTCGGGCAGGATGACGATCAGGGGCCAGCGCGCGACGTGGCGCACCAGATTGGCCGACAACATCCAGAAGGGATGATCGTCAGAATAACCATGGAGTTGGTAGAGAACGGGATAGGGGCCGGGGGCGGCGGCCAGGTCGGGCAGGATGGCCGTAAACTCGGCGTGGCGTTCCAGGGCGGCGCTTCGGAACCGGACGGTGGCGGTGTTCATGAGACATATTCCTCACGCAAGATGGACATGATATGGATGTCGTGATAACGGACGTCGCGGAAGATCTCCTGTCGCAAGACGCCTTCGAGCTTGAAATTCAGTTTTTCGTAGCAGCAGATCGCCCGCGCATTGAAGGAAAAGACATTCAGCTTGAGCTTGTTGATGTGGATCTGGCCGAAGGCGAACCGGACCGGCGTGCCCAGCGCGTCGGTTCCGCAACCTTTGTCGCGGAACTCAGGGTCGCCGATGAAGATGCCCACCTCGGCCGTCCCGTTTTTCCAGTTGATGTTGTTGACGCCGCAACCGCCGATGTAGCGCGTCTCTTCGCGCGTCTCGATGGCGAAGGAATAGCGATCGCCGCGCGCCGATAACGATTCATACCACTTGCGTTCTTCGCCGAGTGTCATCGGATACGGGATGTCGGGCACCATGTTCAGGCTCACCTCGGGGTCGCTAATGAACTGCTGGGCCAGGGGAACGTCCTCCTCGCGGCAAGCTCTCAGCCGGGTCAGGTTTCCCTCGAACATCGCGTGTCCTCCCTTGCGCGCAAATGGTGGTGGACAAAGGCCTAGTTTTCTGATTTTGTCGGGCGTTGTAAAGGGCGATATGTCAGGCGCCCGAATCCGGGCTTCGGGGTGGAAACCCCGAACCATCATGACGGCTCGTTAAGGGAGATGAAATGAGAACCGGCGTATCCTACATGGGGCATCACAATCCCATTCACATTCGCGAAGACCTGCGGGAGATGAAGGCTCTGGGTTTAAGCGACGTGCTGGTGGCGGCGCAGGAAAACGATTTCGTCTGGTTTCCCGGCAAGCTCACCTTCAGCGCCGCGATCGCCCACGACATGGGTCTGCGGCCCCTGGCGATCTTCTGGGGCGCCCTCAACGTCTTCGGCGGCGGGCGCAACAGTTGGCACCTGCTCCATCACCCCGAATGCTTCCAGGTCGCGCGCGACGGCTCGCACCTCGCGGAGGGGTGTTACGTCAATCCCGTCAGCCGAACGCGCATCAAACAGATGGTCGATTACATCGCCAGCCACGGTTACGACGGCTATTTCATCGACGAACCGCAGCCCCTGCACAAGTGCTTCTGCGCCGCCTGCCGGGCGAAATACGATGAGTTCATGGGCGGCGATCTGGCCGTCGCCTCCGACGCCCGTCAGCGCGAATTCCGTGCGCGTTGCGTCGTCGACTACGTGCGCGAGATCGCTGATTATTGCAAACACGAGCATCGCGCGCTCGAAACCATCTGCTGCTTTACGCCGATGGAACAGGAAGTTTGGGCATCGGCCGCCGAAATCGAAACCCTCGACAATATCGGCACCGATATTTACTGGGTCAACGAAACCCGCGAGGTCGAGGAGATGACGCCGATCGTCCGCGATCTGGCCTCCGTCTGCCATCGCCAGGCCAAGCGCCACCACGAATGGCTTCAGTGCTGGAAGGTCAAGGCCGGCCGCGAAGACCGGATTCTCGATCAGGGGCGGATCCTCATCCGCGAGCGTCCCGACGCCATCTACGTATGGGCGTGGAAGGGCCAGATCGGCACGCTCGAAGCCTGCGAAGATCCCGGCGCGGCCTGGGCCAGGGTCGAGGAAGTGTTCCGCCTGGCGCGCGAATAGAGGCAATCCTTCCACCCGCCGGCAAGCCGGCGGCCCGGTTCCCGCGCGCGGGTTCCCGCGCGCAGGCCTCTGCGCGTCCTGGCCGCGCCGATCGCTTTCGATGCAGGCTGGCCGGGCTCCACGCGGTCGGGCACTTCGTCGTTGCGGCCGATGATATCCTCGGCCAGCCGCATTTCGGCAAGTGACAGCAGGAAGGCGAGAGTCGATTCGGCGCCTTGGTTGCGGTTGACCCGGTCCGGGTGCAGGCCGTCGTGGCAGCCGCCCGTCGCGGGATCGTAGACCGCGACACCCAGGTCGTTGAGGCCGATGAACCAGTCGAAGGCCTGGCGTGCCCTGTCTTTCCAAGCGGTGTCGCGCGTCATGCGCCAGGCTTCCAGGCAGGCGGCGATTGTGGCGTGCGCGTCGATGGGCTGCTGGTCGAATCGCGCCAGTGCCCCCCCGCGCGGGTAGAAGCCATTGGAGCCGATCGGCGCGAAATACCTCCGCTCGGAGGTTTGGATGCCGGTCATCCAGTCCAGCGCCTCCAGCCCGGTTGCGGCCATGTCGCCCCGACCTGTCCATTGCCCGCTCAAGATCAAGGCATGCGGCAGCAGGGCGTTGGCATAGGTCAGCGTGTCTTCGAACCAGCGCCAGTCGGGTGCGCTGTTGACGCGATACATGCCGAGGAGCCGGTCGGCCAGCACGGCGCGGGTCTGGCACACGCCGCGGTCACCCGAAAAGGCGCGCAGGTATTCGTGGATGGCGATTAGCGTGAAGGCCCAGGCCCGAGGCGAACTGAAGTCCTCGACCATGCCCACCGCCGACTCGAAAAGCTGGCACGCCAGGCTGCGGTAACCGTCGTTTTGCGAACGGCCGATCATCATCCCCAGCCCCACGAGGGCGCGGCCATGGCTGTCTTCGGAGCCCACCTCTTCGAGCCAGCGGCGGTCGAAACCCATGAAGTTGCGGAAGCGGCGGGTCTCGGGATTGTGGGCATTGAAGAGGAACGCGAGGTAACGCGAAACGAGGCTGTCGCCGTCGAACTCGACCTCTTCGAGCAGTTCGTCGAGCAGCACGGCCAGCATCAGCGCGCGGGCGTTGTCGTCGGTCGTGTAACCTTCGGCGTAATTGGGCACGGTGTAAATGGCGTACTGGAAGATGCCGATGCCGTCGGTCATCCGCATGAGGTGATTCAGGCGCGGCGACGGCAAACCTGGTGGTTTGCGCTCGGTGAGCGCCACGCGCACGAGGTGGGCCGGCTTGGCCGTGTGCTCGATCTTGGCCCGCGCGAAACTCTCCAGGTAGCGGCGCGCCACAAGCGGCCAGATCATCTGGCGGCCGAATTGATAGGCGTTTTTACGCTTCGCGTGGCGCTCGGTTTCGTGTTCGAGTAGGTGATTAACCTGCCGGGCGATGGCGGCGGGGTTGCGGAACAGCACGAGAATCCCGCGTCCCTCCGCCAGCATTTCTCTGGCATACCAGTAAGGGGTCGAGACGATGGCTTTACCGGCGCCCACCGTGTAGGCCAGCGTTCCCGAGACGATCTGCATCGGCTTGAGGTATGGGGTGATGTAAAGGTCGACCGAGCCGATGTATTCGATCAGTTCCTCGATCGTGACGAAACGATTATGGAAAATGACCTGGCGTTCGACGCCCAACGAGCGCGCCAGCCGCTGCATCGCCAGCCGATAGGATTCGCCTTCGCGGGCGCGCAGTTGCAGATGGGTCGCCCCGAGCACGAGATAGACCACGTCGGGGTGGCGTTCGAGCACGGCCGGCAGCGCCTGGATGACGTTCTCGATGCCTTTGTCGGGCGCGAGCAACCCGAATGTGAGCAGCACCGTGTTGCCCTCGACACCGAATTAATCTTTGTAGAAGTTCGGGTCGATGAAGGGCACGTCGGGTATGCCGTGATGGATAAGGTCGACTTTTTCGCGCGGCGCGCCGTAAATGTCGACCAGGAACTCCACCGCCCGCCCGCTCATGACGACGATCCGGTCGGACAGTACGATGATCTCGCGGAGAACGCGGCGCTGATTGGCGTCGGGTTCGCGCAAAACGGTGTGCAGCGTGGTGACCAGCGGCACGCGCAGGTTGCGCAACAGGCCCAATATATGGCTGCCGGCAACGCCGCCGTAAATGCCGTATTCGTGTTGCAGGCAAACCAGGTCGACGTTGTTGAGGTTGACGAACTCCGCCGCCTGGCGATAGCGCTCGATGTCGTGCTCGATCAGTTCGAAGCGGACGCGCGGCGGGTAGGCATAACCCTTCTAGATATCGGTCACGTGGATGGCGAAGCAATGCGCCTCGGGAAACTCGCGCGACACGGCCTCGCACAGGTCGGCCGTGAACGTGGCGATGCCGCACTGGCGCGGCAGGTAATTGCCGGTAAAGGCAATGGTATTAATATTGTTATGAATATTATGGTTTTCGTGATGGTCTTGCGTCATCATTCGCGCATGATTCCTTTTACCGGGAGTTTTTCGGCTTCGAACGGCGGCAAGCAACGCTCACGTCTCACGGGACCGACATCCAGCCCCGGCTTCCAATTTTTATGATGGCACGGAATCGCCCTTTCCGATATCCGGAAACGGAGCGGCCGCGTAAGTGAGAACGTGTCTAAAAAACCCAGAAAAGTACGTTCCTGATGATCTACATATCGACGGCATACCAAGGGAGGACACAGAAGTAAAGAGCGCCGTGGATATCACACACGTCCTACGTGTCGGCGCGCGCGGAACCCGAATAAGTTGAAGGCGACTATAACCGCTTGCGGACCTTTCCCCAGGACGCCGTGATCAGGAAACTTTCGTCCATGTTATCGATCATCCGGGCGAATTTACGCATGGGCGCCGCGAAGCTCAGGATGCCGGCGGGAACGAAGGGACGGGCGGAGATGTCGAACATGCCGACCACCGCGCGCGGGCACGCGGCATCTTTTTCGAGATAGGGATGCAGGATGATGGAGCCGCATCCGGCGCCGAAGGGGGTGAAGACGCCGTTGGCCTCGGATACGTCGTAGTTGGCCAGCGTGAACAGGCCGGCGAGCACGTCCGGCGTGGCGAAGAAGATTACGACTTCGGGATCGTCGGCCTCTGCCAGGCGGTCCCAACGCTTGAAGACGATATAGCGGGCGGGAGCCTGGAACCGCGGTGATTTCGACAGGAAATCGTTGACGAGTTCGGGCGATTTTTTGTAACGCTCGCCTTCGAGTTTACCCGGAATGCCGCAGGAGAGGAAATACGCAAAATTGGGCATCAGTTCGGCCTCGAAGCCGGCATAGCGTTTGCCGCCGCCGCAACCGATGGCCTCGACGCCGAAACGAAGCGACCGGCCCATTCGGACCGCCTCGAGGTTGGCGATCAGGCAGCGTTGCGTCGGCGGAACCGGGGCCATTTCGGCCCGCGATTCATCGTCGGTGTAATAACAAACGATCGGCAGATCGGCTCCCGGGAAATATTTCGCCCAGAGCGTGGCGAACTTTTCCTTCATCGCCTGATTCATGATTCGATACCTCCCTCGCGATGCGCCGCCCAGGCGGCAAAATGCTCATGGCTTGTTCCGCCCCGGCAATCCGAATGACACTCGCCCGGAATTATGCGCGTCTCCGCGGGCGGGAGCAAATCATTTCCGGTCGCGATTCATTTTCCGCGGAACACAAGGTCCGGCCGTTTTGTCTTAATAAAAGAAAAGGGGCGCGCTCCGCGTGGCAAGAGGGCAACGCGCGCTCGGCCACCGCACCGACCGGCGCAGGCGATATTCGGCCTGCCTGTATCGATTGACGAAAGGATCGTTCCATGAAAATCTTCAAATGCGCAATGGCGGCGCTGCTGGCGGCCATGACGGCTGGCTGCGTCGTCTACGATCCGGGATATTACCCATATCCGCCGCGGCGGGTAGTCGTGGAACCCGCGCCCGAGGCGGTCAATCCGCCCCCGCCTCCCGAGTATCGTTACGTGGTGCCGGCGCCGCCCCCGGCCGTCGTGATCAGGCCGTATTTCGATTTCTGGTTGGGATATGGATACCACCACGGTTCTCATCACGGCCGCTATCAACGTCACCACCACTGAGCGGAGCGCTCCGCACGCCTGCGTGCCCGACCGGTGGCGGGGGGCAATGATCGCGAGATCCGTCGCCGCCGTCATCGGTCGGGCGAAACGGCGAATGCGCCGCGGCACGCCGACAGGCCGGCATTGCTTCCCGTAATGCCTTTCCCCGTTCACCATCTTCGTTTCCCGTTTTTCGATTATTTGGCCAGGGCGGCGCCGATACCAGCGTCCCGCCTATCAGTTCATCTGCCATCCGGAATCGACGCGTGGTCCTGGTGCTTGCGGACCGGGCTATTCGGCATCCACGGCCATGGAGACATTCATGCCTGGTATTGACACAATGCTTGATTCCGATGAAGATGCCCGGTAAAAGAGAGTGTCAGTGTGCGCTTTCGGGCATTATGAATGCATAAGGAGCGAACGCCGGCGGGAAAGTAACCGGAGAACCGGGGGCGCAAGCCCCGTGCGCATTCGTGACGGCGGTTGCGCGACGGCATCGCGGCCCGTTCCCGGCGCCGCCGGACCGGTTCTCCGGATCGCTTCGCCGTTGCCACCGCGAGCTTCAAGATCGCCAATGGCCGGAGGTGACGGAAAGGCGCGATCGCGGTCAGTTCAATCGCGGAGATCCGTATGTCCGATATAAAAACCGCTCCCAGCCGTTTCGTATCCATCGCCGGCAGGATGGCGTTGCGGTGGATGAGGGGGGGCGACACCCCGCCGGACGGAACGCCATCGCGGTTCGACGTCCTGGAAGTCATCTCACTGAGTTATATCCTACTGCCCAACCTGATCTTTCTGTTTGGCTATCTTAAATCAATCTACGGCATCCCGTTGTGCGCCATCCTGATCGCCGCCGGTTATTACTCGCTGACGCGGCGCGGGGGAACGGACTATCCGCCGGCGCTCATGCCGGAAAAAATCCCGGGGAAAGGCCTCGCGCGCGGTTGGCGCAATTCACTGGCGGGACTCAATTTTCTGGTTCTGCTTGGCGTGATTGCATTCATTCTCGCCTACCTGGGTTTTGCGGGTTACACGTATCAGGATGGCGATTATCGTAAGCACAACGCCTTCGTGCGCGATCTCATGGAGAACACATGGCCGTTGGCCTACCAGCAAACCGGCCCCGAATTCAAACCGGGCATTCTGGTGACTTATATCGGCTATTACCTGCCGTCGGCCGTCGTCGGCAAGCTGCTGGGCTGGACCGCGGCGCTGCATTTCAGTTATCTCTGGGCCGTGCTGGGCGTTTTGCTGACCGTTCTGTGGTTCATGAGGCTCACGCGTCATCACACGCCCCTGGCGGCGGTGGCCGTTTTGTTTTTCGGGGGGCTGGACATCCTCGCCCCGATTCTGTTGCGCTGGGAACCGATACACCTGCAATGGCCGAAAATTGGGCCGGAAACCATCGATTTCTGGATTTTTCGATATTCCCCGCCCGCCGACCGCGCGGCCTTAAATACCGTCTATTATCTTTTTGCCTCGAACATGACTTTCCTGGCGACCGGTCCTCATCATGTCTTGCCCACCTGGCTATGCGCGCTGATGCTAGTCTCCGATGCCGTGCAGCGACGCACGAGCCAGCGGAGCGTCCTGCTCTGGTCGCTCGTGCCCATCTATTCGGCCTTCACGGCCATCGGCGTTTTCCCATTCGTGCTGGTCGCCTTCTGGGAAAGCCGCCTTCGCCGGGCGTTCAGCTTTCAAAACCTGGTGGCCGCCGTTTTACTCCTGGGGGTGATGGGACTGTATTTCATCACCAACAACGCCAACCTCCCGAAGGGTTTCATCTGGAATTTCCAGGATTTGTCGAAAACCTGGTATATCCTGGTCGTTTTTTACATCGTCGAATTCGGCATTTACGCATACTTCTGTCCGCGAGCCCGTCCCATCGAAGGCCGTCTTAACCGCAAGTGGTTCTACATGGCCCTCGCCTGCTTCCTGCTCTGCCCGTGGTGGCGCATGGGATACAACAACGACTTTGGATCCAAGACCATCATCCCCGGGCAGATTATTTATGTGGCCGTCTTGATCGCATCGATCCAAACGGCGTGGAGTCGGCTCGAGCGCCGGCATTTCGAACGGATTCGAGCGATCCCTCTCGTGTTTCTGCTCATGGTGGGCGGTCTGGCGGGTTTTCAGTATTTCCTGCGAGGCTATACGCCGGGATTTCACCCCAAACCCACCCCGTTGACCGCAACCATCCATGTGGACCAAATGGGGCCGCGCGACGTCGCCGCGCAACTTTTTTCCGACGGTGAAGGATTTTTCTGGCGCCGGCTGGCAAAGCGAGCCAAATATCAAAAGCCTGCCGTTAATTTCCTGCTCAACGAATGGGACTTCACTCGGCCCCAATCCATTCCCGGCCAATGGGCCACCCAAGCGGATACGCAGTTCCTCACTCCGGATGGATTGGTGTTGACCGTCAGCAAGCCCTGCATTTTCTTCATGGCCTCGGGCGTCCGGGTCGACACGTCGCTGGCAACCAGTTTTCGCCTCTTAATGACCGTCACGGACGCGGCCGCACCGGAAATGAGCAACGTGGTTTGTCCGATTCGGCTTTACTGGGATGAGAAAAGCACGCTGGGCGACTTGCCCCGTCGAATCGACGTGAATCGCTCGTGTTCCCTGGGCGAGTTACTCGGCGTGCGCCAACTCAACGTCGGCGTTCTGAAATCCTGGCATCAACCGATTCAGAGCCTCGCCCTCGAAACGCCGGCACCCCCCAAAGGACACCAATATACAATGATCATCCGGAAAATTCAGATCGTCCGCTGAGAGCAATTCCGCAAAATATTCAGCGCGCCATCAAGAACGGCAACAGGCTACACGCGCCCGGATATCGACGGGCGTCTGCCTTCCCCCCCGTATTTACGCCGGATTATGTTCCATCTTCGGCGCGTAGTTACGCTGGTAATATTCCTGGTAATTGCCCGAGATCACATTACGCCACCAGGTCTCGTGTTCAAGATACCATTGGACCGTGCGCTCCAGTCCGGTAGCGAAATCGACCGCCGGCGCCCAACCCAGCTCGCGGCGGGCTTTGGCGGCGTCGATCCCGTAGCGCCGGTCGTGGCCGGGCCGGTCCTTGACGTGGCGGATGAGGCTCTCGGGCTTGCCCAGCAGGACCAGGATGCGGCGGACAATCTCGATGTTGGGCCATTCGTTCGAGGCGCCGATGTTGTAGACTTCTCCCGGCCGGCCGCGTTCGGCCACCGCCAGCACCGCCGCGCAATGATCCTCGGCGTGGATCCAGTCGCGCACGTAAAGACCGTCGCCGTAGACGGGCAGTTCCTTGTCGCCCAGGGCATTGATGATCATGAGGGGGATGAGTTTTTCGGGAAACTGGTAGGGGCCGTAATTATTCGAGCAACGCGTCACCACCACCGCCAGGCCGAATGTGTT
>JAMCWS010000214.1 GCA_023480605.1 bacterium | reverse complement strand
GGCGGCAGACGGTAGAACAGGTCGCGGAACGGATTCAGCACGGGACGTCCTCCGTGGCCAGGCCGTCCGTGAAGCAAAGCCGGTTCAGTCGGGCGTCGGGCCGGCGGGAGATCCTGATCAAGCAGTGCGTCCCCGCCGTGTTGACGATCCGGTAAATCCGGATAAATCCCAGCCGTATCAACTCGCCCCGCTGATATTCCTGGAAGCCCAGCTTGCGCACGTTCCGCAGCGACGGCTCGTTCGTCGTGTCCACATTGAGGAAGACCGTCCGGACGCCCCGACCAAGCAGGTGATCGAACACGTGTGCGTAACTGAAGCGCGCGATCCCCCGTCGGCGGTAGGCCGGCCTCGTGTAAACGCCGGAAAGGTAAGCGCAGCCGGTTGGCAATTCGAACCAGCGGTCCAGTCCCGCGACGAAGAACCTGCGATACAGCACCCAGCGGTAATTGGCCTTTTCACCGCCGCAGCGGACGATAAACAGATCCTGGCCCTGCCTGATCCGCTCGATCATCTGAGCCCGGGTCAACCAGGAATCCTCGAAATCGCGCAGATTTTCGGCCCCCGCCTCTGAGACCTGTTCGATGGCCAGACCTTCCACGGCAGGCCGACCGGCGTGTAACCGCGGATCCAGATCAAGCCGGAAGAACAGCATCCGATTGCGTTTGATGCGCAGGAAGGCCAGAATTCGAGCGAATGCGGACTTCATCGGGAACCGATGCCCCCCCTGTCTACCTAATTCTATTCGTAGCTTTCTCTGTTTCGATGCATCGTTTCCTATCATTGTACATTAGAACATTCCGGGAACCATCCAGTCATTCAAAAACAAGAGCGGCCAGAGCGAGGATCTTGTCATGAAAGTTACCGGTTCCGGATCACAGGGATACCTGCCGATGAACGCTCCTTTTTAAACTTTTCCTTCCTGGCGAACATGCGCGGGGGAACAAAGATTCGGCCGGATTCCAATGGAAGCGGCGGGCGTGGGCACGAATACGATGGTAAAACATCCGTCGGCAGGGGCGTGAAAGAACACAACGCACGTATATTATTTCGGGATAAGTATTAAGAAAAAATCACAATGTAGTGTTTGCGCGCGATGAGGCGGACCTGATAGAGAATAAGGAGGGGTTTCGCCGCGCCCGATCGCCCGACGGCCGCGGCCGATTCATCTCCGGGCGCTTTCGAACGACGCGGAGAGCCGCCATGGCGCAAACGATCCTTGTGGTGGATGACGAACAGGACATTCGTGAATTGCTCCGTTACAACCTGACCAAGGAAGGATACGCCGTCGAGTGCGTCGCCTCGGGCGAGGAGGCATTGCGGCGGGCGCGTTCCCGGCCACCCGATCTCATCGTGCTGGACCTGATGCTGCCCGGCGTCGACGGCCTGGAGGTCTGCCGCCGCCTCAAGGGCGAGCGGCGCACGGCCGCGGCCGGCATCGTCATGCTGACGGCCAAGGGCGAAGACGCCGACGTGGTCGCCGGCCTCGAACTGGGCGCCGACGATTACGTCATCAAGCCCTTCAGTCCGCGCGTTCTGCTGGCCCGCATCCGGGCGGCGTTGCGCCGTCCCCAATTGACGACGAGCGACGACGGTCCGGCCGTCATCGAGCGCGGCGATATCACGATCGACCTGGGCCGCTACCAGGTGACGGCCGGCGGCGAGCCGGTCTCGCTGACCGCGCTCGAAATGCGCATCCTGCTGGCGTTGCTGCGCCGGCCGGGACTGGTGATGACGCGTTACCAGATCGTCACGGCAGCCCAGGGCGAAGGGATCGGCGTGACCGACCGCAGCGTGGACGTGCACATCGTTTCGCTGCGGCGCAAACTGGGCGATTGCGGCAAACTGATCGAAACGGTGCGGGGGGTCGGCTACCGATTCAGGGAGCTCGAGATTGAATAACAAACGCATGTTCTGGCGGATCTACCTCGCGTTTCTGCTGGTCATCGGCCTGTTCGCCACCGCGGTTGGCACCTTCACGCCGCGCTCACTGGCCCGGTATTATCGCGGCGAGGAAGCCGCCGCCCTCGAGTCGATGGCCCGGCTCGTCGAACGCCAGGTCACCGATTTCGTCGCCCGCAACGGTTCGACGGCGGGTCTGGAGCAATTGGTGACCGAATTGGGCCGTTCGGCCCGGCTGCGCATCACCATTATCCGCCCCGACGGCGTCGTGCTGGCCGACTCGGAGGAAAACCCGGCCATCATGGAGAATCACGCCGACCGGCCCGAAATCCGGGCCGCGCTGGCGGGTCGTGCCCTGCCGGGCGGCGAAGTCCGCCACAGCAACACCTTGGGGGTCGACATGCTGTATACCGCCGAGGTGGTCCGCCGCGACGGGCAGGCGCTTTGGGTGGTGCGCACGGCCCAGCCGATCAAGGCGGTCGACGCGGCGATCGACCTGCTTCTGCGCTCGTTGTGGCAGGGGGTTCTGGTCGCGGCGGTGATCGCCGGCCTGGTGGGACTCTATTTTTCGCGGCGCATCAGCCGGCCGATCCAAACCATACAGCGCCTGGCCGAGCGATACGCCAAGGGGGATTTTTCGCGCAGAATCCACCTCGACGGCCCCGAGGAGCTGACCGCCCTGGCCGATTCGATGAACCGTATGGCGAGTCAACTCGACGAACGGATCCGCGAGGTGACGCGCGAACGCAACGAGCGCGAGGCCATCCTGACCGGCATGCGCGAAGGGGTGCTGGCCGTCGACCTTGACGAACGGCTCCTGATGATCAACCGGGCCGCCGCCGCGATGCTCGGAATCGCCGGGGCGGACTCCGTCGGGGAGTCGATTCAGACCGTCGTGCGAAACGCCGAATTACAGCGTTTCCTGCGTAAAGTCCTGGCCGACGAGTCTCCCAGCGACGTAGAGTCGCAACTGCACGCTCCCGGCGGCCGCCTTCTCCAGGCCGAAAGCGCCCCCCTGAAGGACGAAATGGGCGCCGTCGCCGGGAGGCTCATCGTTCTGAGCGACATCACCCGTCTGCATCATCTCGAAGACCTGCGACGCGAATTCGTCGCCAACGTCTCCCATGAACTGCGCACCCCCGTCACCTCGATCAAGGGCTTCATCGAGACGCTGCGCGACGGAGCCTACCAGGACCCGGAAAACGCCCGGAATTTCCTGGAAATCCTCGCGCGCCAGGCCGACCGACTCAACTCGATCATCGAGGACCTGCTCTCGCTGTCGCGCATCGAACGCGACGCCGAGTCGGCAGACTTGTCCAGGCCGGGGGGGATCGAGATGGGCGCCACCGGTGTGCGGCCGATCCTGGAAGCGGCCGCGGAGCATTACCGGGCGCGCCTGGCTGAAAAGGAGATCAGGCTTAACCTGGACTGCCCCACCGACCTGCGCGCGCGCGCCAACGGCCGCCTACTCGAACAAGCCGTCGGCAACCTGCTCGACAACGCCATCAAGTACAGCGAACCGGGGGCCTCGATTGATCTGTTGGGCGAACGCGCGGGCGGCGAGGTCGTGATCCGGGTACGCGACCACGGCTGCGGCATCGATGCCAAACATTTACCCCGCCTGTTCGAGCGCTTTTATCGTGTCGATCCGGCGCGCAGCCGACGCCTGGGAGGCACCGGCCTGGGACTGGCGATCGTCAAGCACATCGCGCAAGCCCATCGGGGTTCGGTGGACGTCGAAAGCGAGCCCGGAGCCGGCAGCACTTTCACCATCCGCCTGCCCGGGCCGGCCTTAACCGAATCCTAACAATCCATTCATTTCGGACTAACAAAACGGCGCTAGCCTGACGGCGAATCCGTAGGATCAGTCCCGAAGCCCGAAAGGCGCGGGGCGGCCCCGGATCGCCGGATCGGATCGCCAATGCCGGCCCGGCCGCCAATCACCCGAAAGCGAGCTGAACATGCGTAGTTACCGGTTTGCCCGTTCGTTGCGATCGCTGGGCCTTGGAGTGGGCCTTGCCGCGCTGGCCGCCCTGGCGCCGTTTATCCTGGGTGCCGCCGCGGCTCGCGCCGAAACCGTCACCATCACCGGAGCCGGAGCAACTTTTCCTTATCCGCTTTACGCCAAATGGGCCTTCGTTTATGAGAAGGAAAAAGGCGTCAGGCTGAACTACCAGTCGATCGGCTCGGGGGGGCGGCATCGCCCAAATCAAGGCCGGGACGGTGGATTTCGGCGCCTCCGACGCGCCGCTCACCCCCGAGGAACTGGACAAGGATGCTCTCGTGCAATGGCCGATGATCATGGGCGGCGTCGTGCCGGTGGTCAACCTGCCCGGCATCCAGGCGGGCCAGGTGAAGCTCGCGAACACCACGCTGGCCGACATTTTCCTGGGCAAGATCACCAAATGGGACGACGCGGCGATCAAGGCCGACAACCCGGGCCTTGCGCTGCCCGGCACGGCGATCACCGTCGTGCATCGCGCCGATGGCTCGGGCACCACGTGGATTTTCACCAATTACCTCGGCAAGGTCTCGCCCGAATGGAAAACCCAAGTCGGCAACGACAAGGCCGTGGCCTGGCCCACCGGCGTCGGCGGCAAGGGCAACGAAGGCGTGGCCAATTACGTCCAGCGGATCAAAGGGTCGCTGGGTTATGTCGAATATGCCTACGCTTTGCAGAACAAGATGACGACCGTGATGCTGAAGAATCGGGCCGGGCAGTTTGTTGCCCCGGCCGCCGATACCTTCCAGGCGGCCGCGGCCAACGCCGACTGGGCGGGCGCCAAGGGTTTCTATGTCGTGCTCACCGACCAGCCGGGGGCGAAGAGCTGGCCGATCATCGGGGCCTCGTTCATCCTCATGCACAAGGAACAGGCCAAACCGGCCCAGGCGTACCAGGTTCTGAAGTTCTTCGCCTGGTGTTATGCCAACGGCGGCAAGGCCGCCAGCGAACTCGATTACGTGCCGATGCCCGAGTCGGTGGTCAAGCAGGTCGAGAAGGCCTGGTCCGAGCAGATCACGGCCGCCGGCAAGCCGGTTTGGCCGATGCAGTAACCGGACACCCCAGTCGCTTGGGGGGGCGACGGGGAGATCGCCGGGGGAGGCCATCGGGGCATCATCACGGATGGCCTCCCCCTTATCATGACGAGGACGCCGATGCAAATCCTGAGTGAGCCCCAGGCGATCGAGACCACGCCGCCCGCCGAAGCGGGGAGGCGGCCGCGACTCAACGTCATGGACCGATTCATTCACGGGGTGGTGATGGTCAGCGCCCTCGTCGTCGTCGTGCTGATCGCGGGGCTGTTCGCCGAGTTGGCGTGGGGGTCGCGCCTGTCGATCGGCCGGTTCGGCTGGCGTTTCCTGGCGAGCGACGCCTGGAATCCGGTAACCGGCGAGTTCGGGGCGCTGAGCAGCCTGTTCGGCACGCTGGTCACGACTATCATCGCGCTCGCGCTGGCCATTCCGCTCAGCCTGGCGATCGCGCTCTATCTGGTCGAACTGGCCCCGCCGCGCCTGGCCGCCGTGGTGGGCGGAGCCATCGAGCTGCTCGCGGCCATCCCGAGCATCATCTATGGGATGTGGGGATTGTTCCTTTTCGCGCCATTCATGGCCGACCACGTCCAGCCGTGGCTGCAGCGCCTGGGCGGCGGGGTGTTCCTGGTCAGCGGACCGCCGATGGGGATCGGCATGCTGACGGCGGGGCTGGTGCTGGCGCTGATGGTGCTGCCCTTCATCACGGCCATATCGCGCGATGTTTTCCGCCTGGTGCCGCCGGTGCTGCGCGAGTCGGCCTTCGGCCTGGGCGCCACCACCGCCGAGGTGACGCGCAAAGTGACTCTTCCCTATACGTTGCGCGGCATCGTCGGCGCGGCGTTCCTGGGTCTGGGGCGGGCGCTGGGCGAAACGATGGCCGTGACGTTCGTCATCGGCAACGACCACGCGATTTCGCCCTCGTTGTTCGCCTCGGGCAACACGATCTCCTCGACGCTGGCCAATGAATTCACCGAAGCTTCTGAACCGCTCTACCTCAGTTCGCTGGTGGAACTGGGGCTGGTGCTGCTGGCGATCACCATCCTGGTGCAGATCGCCGCGCAGCTCTGGCTGGGCTGGATGAGCCGGGGCCGGGAGGAAGGCCGATGAAGACGCGGTCGATGCGGGCCCGGCGGGGGCTGGATCTGGCGCTCAAGTGGCTCTCGGGCGTGGCGGCCGCCGGCGGCTGCTTCATGCTCGCCTGGATCCTCCTCATGCTGGTCCGGCGCGGGATCGGGGCACTGGGCTGGGATTTCTTCACCAAACTACCCACGCCGCCGGGCGTCGAGGGGGGCGGCCTGGCCAACGCCATCGTCGGCACGGTCGTCATCACGGTGCTGGCCTCGCTGCTGGGAGCGCCGCTGGGCCTGCTGGGCGGGGTTTTTCTGGCCGAGTTCGGCCGGGGGACACGCCTGGCGGCCGGCGTGCGCTTCGCCGCCAACGTCCTCATGGGCGTCCCCTCGATCATCATCGGCGTTTTCGTTTACGAAATCATGGTTCGGCCGATGGGCGGCTTTTCGGGCTATGCCGGCGCGCTGGGTCTGGCGATCATCATGCTCCCCATCGTGGCGCGCACGACCGAGGACATGCTGCGCCTGGTGCCGGGGTCGCTGCGCGAGGCGGCAATGGCGTTGGGCGCACCCCGCTGGCGGGTGTCGTTCGGCATTTACTTCCGCGCAGCCAAGGCCGGCGTGCTGACGGGGGTACTGCTGGCCGTGGCGCGCGTCAGCGGCGAAACCGCTCCCCTGCTCTTCACCGCGCTCAACAGCCCCTACTGGAACCGGTTCGACTCCCTCGGCGGCATGGTGCACTCGTTCGCCCAGCCCACCGCCAACCTGCCAGTCTGGGTACGGGCTCATCGCTTGGT
>JAMCWS010000409.1 GCA_023480605.1 bacterium | reverse complement strand
ATGAGGGGCGTTCGGAGGCTGGGACGCAAGGGGCGGTTTTTACGGAGAAGACGTGGCGACCGCGGCGTCTTTGTCGTGCGCCGGATCATGTCGAGGTCCGATCAGGTTGTATTCGGCTGACTCCCGAAGAAGTACATGAAGCCGAAGCTTATCGGCCAGGAATGAAGATGGTCCAAGCCAAGGGATCTCAGTCGATTACGCGGACGAATACGAGCGAGAACGGGGGTGATCCGGTATATTATCGTCGCGGCCCAAACACGTTTACGAGCACGAATACGGCTCGCATTCCAGTCGCCAGGCAGCGGCGATGCGCCGTAGGGGAAAGCGTTTGCATTGGCCCGTGCGGACGGTGAATAATGAGCGCATCCCGCCGTCGGGCGTGGCGCCCGCCCCGACCCGTGAGGATCCGGCTTATGCGATATATTCTGATCGTCCTGCTCATCGCCGCGGCGCTGCTGTTGAGCTTTCCGCTCTACTACCGCGCCCGCGTCGACCGCGTTCTGCGGCAGGCGACCATTGAAATCGGCAGCGATCCCGGCCGGGCATATGTGGATTTCGACCCGATATTCTCCATCAACAACCTGGTCACGCTGGGCAGGGCGCGCGAGGCCCAACGGCGCTTCGTTGCCGAATTGTTCGGCACGGCGCGGCGGCTGTTGTCGGCAAGCATTCCCACCGACCAGTCATTTATCCAGGCGCAATTCATTTATCCGGTCTTGCAGCGCATCGAGCGGGAGCACGGCATCCCGACCCGGGCCGAACGCGCCGGCATCCTGCGCCTGATACGCGACGCCTCGCCGGCGCTGAAAACCCAGGGAACGCTGAGCGCCTGGGAAACGATGGTCCAATTCATGCAGACCGTGGCGCAGATGGATCCGGCGGCGACCTCGCGCCTGGAGGGTTTCGACGGCTGGATGGCCGCGGCGATGGCGTTCGATTCGAGTCCGCTCGGTATCCGGGAATCGCTGCTCAACAGCGGAATTTATTTCTACCAAGGGTTGCAGAACCTGGGGATCCACACGCCCATGGACGAAACAACAACGGTCGTCCAGGTGCCCGGCGACCTCTCGGACGCGCAATTGGTCAGCGCCGAGAAGAGTTTCAGCCAGGGGCTGGACACGGTCCTGGCGGCGCGGGTTGAGCAACACAGTGAAGCAATCCCCACCGAACTGTCGGCCATACGGGCGTCGCTGCTTTACAACCTGTCGGCCATCAAGGTGGCGCACCTTCAGGACCTGGGCGCCACGGGTCCGCACACGATCAGCGGCTATATCGCCGAGTATGAAATCCGGAGCGACCAGACGCGCGTGCCGCCTTCCGAAGAGCTTTACCGGGAATTCGTTGACGACACGCGGGAGCAATTATACGAGGCTCGTCAGCACTTCGCCGCGTCCAGGCTCCTGTCCGCGGAAAAGAGGCGGGCGTACGAGGCGCTGACATGCTGGACGGAAAGTCTTGTGGCGGCCGTGGGGGGGCGGGATGCGACCCAACCCAAGACGCAGGCCGAAACGTTGAGCACCGGGCTGACCGACGACGGAGGCGCCGTGACGGCGACGATGCGCCAAAGTCCGCGGCCCTTGCTCATCCAGCGGGTTCCCGATTTGGCGCAGCAAAAATAACGCATCCCCGAAGGGGGCACGGCCCGGCCTTTCCCACGCGTGCGATGAGGCCTTGGAGTTTCAATCGCGGCGCCGATCATCACCCGTGATTGCCGCCGCCGGGGTGGTGGGCGCCGGCGATGAGGATATACTCCATCAGGTTCTCGTTATTGATGAAGCCGATGAAATGATCGTGATCGAAAACCAGAATCGGCAATCCTTCGGGATTATGCAGAATCTCGAACACGCGCTGGAGATCGTCTCCCGGCGATAGTCGCGGGTATTCGCGGGCCATGATTTCGGCGACATAATGGTCGCGGCCATACGTCGAGAGCCCCTGGATCAAGGCCCGGCGGCTAAGGATGCCGGTGACTTCCGAGCCATTCATGACGGGGAAATCCTGCTGGCTGGCGGATAGCAACAGGTCGGCGGCTTTGCCCAGGGTGTCGGAGTGGGCGAGCACTTCAAAATGGGTGATCATCGCGTCGCGGACTTTTCGGCCCGTCAGCAGCGCGGCCGAACGGGTGGCCGCCGCTTCCTGCCCCGCCGCCAGGAAAACGAACAGCCCGATGAACATGAGGAGGACGTTGCCCGCACCCAGGAAGCCCAGCAGCATGAAGGCGATGGCCAGGCCCTGGCCGATGCGGGCGGCGATGTTGGTGGCCGTCTCCTTGGGCATCGCCTGGGCGAGAATGGCGCGCAGCACGCGCCCCCCGTCCATCGGAAAAGCCGGAATAATGTTAAACAGCACCAGGACGATATTCATTTGCATGAGCGCCTGGACGAAATGGTCCGAGGGCGTGTTGAACGCAATGGTGGGGTCGACCCACGAGCGGGTGAAAAAGAGCCAGGCGAATAGCGACGCGGCAATCAGGATATTAACGACCGGGCCGGCCACCGAGATCCAGAATTCCTGAAAGCCCTCGCCCATGCTGCGCAGGCGCGCGATGCCGCCGATCGGGTAAAGCACGATATCGTCGGTGGCGATGCCGAAGCGGCGGGCCATCAAGGCATGGCCGAGTTCGTGCAGCGCCACGCTGGCGAAGACGCACAGAATCAGCAGCACGCCGCCGAGCAGTTTTTCCCTGGTGAAGAGATCGGTCAGGGCCAGAAACGCGATCATCAATATGAACGTCAGATGAAGGTAGATCGGGATGCCGGCGATCGTGCCAATATAGACCGACCACGCGCGCCGGACGCGCGCGGACCGGTCCGCGGCGCCTGAAGTTCCTTTGTTCTCCATGAATCACCACCTCAAGGCCAAGACCCCATGGTCAGGACCCTTTGCCTTTCTCTGTATTCAACTATACAGGCAATCGGCAAATAAATTGAGCAAAAACGCCGTTTTCATCCATGCGGGAATTGCGAGTCGATCGTCTGGCCGGCCAGTTCCGCGAGAAAGTCGCCGATCCGTCCGCACACCAGGTCCAGGTAACGGCGCCCCTTCTCGGCCGAGGCGCGCGAGGGGTCGCCGCAGGCGCAGTGATCGTTGAGGCGGGCGAAGCGGCGGCTGGTCCGCGCCCAACCCCGGCGGAGCGCCTCAAACCGGAAAGGTTTCGGCCGACCCGATCCGGCCGACGCCAATTCCACAAGATCCGGATAAAGGGCCAGCGCCACCGATGTTTCCATTTCGCCGGCGTGGTCGTCGGGCGACTCGAAGACCGAATCGTAGCGGTCGCGGCCGACGGTCCACCAGTTCACCGTGAACACGTGGACGTCGGTATCGCACTGGATCTGGCGCACGAGGGCCGTGAAGCAGTTTCCGCCGTGGCCGTTGAGGATGACGACTTTGCGAATGCCGTGGGCGCGCAGCGAAAGGATGATGTCGCGCACCAGCGCGTCCAGGGCTGCCTGGGAAACGTGAATCGTGAGCGGAAAATCGAGCAGGTTGCAATCGACCCCGTAGGGTATCGTGGGCAGGCAGATGACCGACGGGCAGCGCTCCCAGGCCAGGCGACAACTCGTGCGCGCCACGTGCGTCGTGTGAAGAAAATCCTGCCCTTCCGGCAGGTGACGATTATGGGCCTCGATGGCGCCGGTGGGAAGAACGGCCACCTCGAAGTGTTGATCGGCCAGCCGGCCCAGGTTCGTCGTCGTCAAATCCCACGGTTCGATCATGGCCGCCTTATCCTTCCCGTGATTCAAAAAAGGATTCCGCCGTGCCCGAAATTCAATCGGTTTTCTTGATACCGAGCATGATGCGGCGCAACGGACGCGTGCGCAAGGCGTCGAGTTGCTCGGCGGCCTGAAGGAGCGCCTTGGGGCGGTGGCGTTCGAGCAACACGGCTTCCTCTTCGAGCGAGTTAAGCGTGACACTGTTAAGATCCGCGAGCGTGCCGCCGCGTCCCAGCTTAAGCTTGGCCTGGTTATCGGGGGCCAGTTGCGGCGCCTGAAGCCAGGCGAGCAGGGGGCGGGTCGTTTTTTCAAGGCTGAAATCCCGTTCCATCAGGCGGCGGGCGTTCCGGCCGTAAACTTGAAGCTGCTCGCGCTGCTCGATCCAAGGCTCGAGGGCCTGGGCGAGCGCCTCGGGGTCGCCGATGGGGGCGGTGATGGCCGCCTTGCCGTCGTCGAGCCACTCGCTCAGTTCGGTGCCCACGGTGGTGACGATGGCGAGGCCTGCGGCGGCCATGGAATTGAGCCGGTTACGGGCGCCGAACATCGTTTCGTAGGTCGGCGTATCGACGTTGATGCCGATGTCGGCCTCGCGGTAAACGCGCGGCAGATTCTCGACCTTGATCCAGCCAAGCCGGTGAAACCGGTCTTTGTAAGGCGAGGCTTCCACCAGATCCTCGAATTTTTGATAGGTGGCCGTGTCGACGCCGTTGATGCGCCCGCCGGTGGAGACGAAGTGGACGGTCGGATAGCGCTCCATGAGGGAGTTCATCATCGTCACGAGCGTTTGGATGTCGCTCCAGACATTGAAGCCCCCGCTCCAGAGAACGACGAACGCATCGGCGGGGACGATCGGGCCGCGCAACAAGGGCGGTTCGTTGTCGCCCGCGGCGGAAGGCCAGGCATATGCGGCGTTGGGGATGTGGTGGCCGAATTGATATTGGACCGTGTGGCGATTGAGTCGGCCGACGCCGGCCATTTCACCCAGAACGGCGTGGAGCTGCGGGCGCGAGACGGCAGAGTATTTATCGAGCCGGCGGACGATCGAACGCTCGATGGCCCAGGCCGTCTCAAGGCGCGAGTCGTCACCGTCGGCGGCGCATTGGCCTTGCATCTCGGCCATCCAGTAGCCGTTCAGATCGGCCCACAGGGGGATTGTGGCGGCCAGACGAGCGCCGACGTAAGCCGGATAAGTATTGACACCGACGATGGCGTCGGGGCCGAGTTGGCGGGCCTGTTCGGTGAGCATGCGAATCGCGAATTCGCCGCTGTGGTTGGTGAAGCGCTGAAACGACAGACCCTCGTATTTGTCGGGCACCATAGCCGACACTTCACCCTCCGGGCCCTCGGAGCCGGGCAGTGGAAGGGTGTAGAGATTGACCGTGTGGCCGGCGTCGAGGATGGGCTTGAGAAACTGGCGCGTGCGCAGCGACGGCGCCGCGAGCACCGGCAGAGCCGGACTGGGCAGGGGACTATAACCGATCAACATCACGCGGGCCATATACAATCGTCTCCTACATAACGGGCGGGACGAACCGGCGGGACCGGCGGGGCACCGCCGCCTGACAAAGTTTCGCAAAAGCCGGAGCAATACTCAACGGCGGACTCGGTTCGCCGCAATCGCCAGGAAAGCGCACGAAAGGCACGATCAAAAATCCAGGCTATGGCATTCGCATCGAAGAGGAGACTGATTTCCCATTGGCCGACATATGTTGTGTATAAAATTCGAGAGATGAATCCGTTTTACGCGATTTGCGTACTACTACGGATCCAAATCTTGTTTTCCTGCGACGATTTGACAGGGAAGTCGAATGGCATCAACGACCGAACGCCGAATAGGGATAAGGGGATTCGATGGAGATGGAGGAGATGGAACGATCTCGATCTTCACCATCTCCTTATCACCTCCCCATCCCCGTTATTCATATTCGCTATCGTTGCGCCGTGGCGAAGGGCCAATACTTTGGCCGGGGCTTGGCCACGCCGTGTGATTTCGTGGCGGATCAATCGCTGTCAGAGGCTTGATTTGCCGCTCTTGATCGCCTCCAGCGTGGCCGTCAGCGGCTCGCCGCCGGCCATCGGCTTAATGGCGAACGCACCCCTGGCCACTTCATCGGGGCCAAGGTAGATGGCATGGCGGGCTCCGGATTTGTCGGCCCGGGTGAAATACTTGCGCGGTTTCTCGGGCGCGAGCGCAAGGTCGCACGGGCGGCCGGATTCGCGCAGAGCGGCGGCGACCTGGATCGCCAGAGGGCGGCAGGTCTCGTCCATGTAGCCGACCGAGAATTCCACCTCGCGGCTGATTTTAGGGGCCTTGCCGCGGTCGGCGAGCAGTTCCATGACGACGACGTCGCCGAAACCCAGTCCGACGCACGGCATTTCGCCGCCGCCCAAGGCGCTCAGGAGGCTGTCGTAGCGCCCGCCGCCGAAGATGGCGCGCAGCTTGCCGGCCGTGTCGAAGGCTTCGAACACGATGCCGGTGTAATAACCCAGGCCGCGGATGACGGCGAGGTCGAAGACGAGATAGTCGGCGAAGCCCATCGGCCCGGCCAGTTCGAACAGGCGGCGCAGATCGGCCACGGCCGGCAAGCCACCTCCGTCCAGGCGGGCGGCGGCCTGGTCGAGCGTCGTGATGGCCAGCATTTCGAAAACGCGGACGACATCGGCTTCGCCCATCCCTTCGCCTTCGAGTAGCCTGGCGACCTCGTCGTCGCTGACCTTGCCGCGCTTGTCGAGCGCGAGGCAGCAGGCCATGAAGTGCTCCTCGCCGATGCCGCTGCGGCGGAAGAGTTCGGCCAGCAGCGCGCGGCTTCCGATGCGAACTTTAAAATCCTGGTGCGTGAGGCCCAGGCGGCGCAGGACGGCCACGGCGGCCCCGATCACCTCGGCCTCGGCCATGACCGACGGCTCACCGACGATGTCGAGGTTCCACTGGTAGTGTTCGCGCTTGCGGCCGCGCGTCATGCGCTCGTAGCGGAAACACTGGGCGATGGCCGACCATTTGAGCGGGAAAGTCAGCGCGCCCTGGCGGGCGATGATCATGCGCGCGAGTGAAGGGGTCAATTCGGGCCGCAGCGCCAGATCGCGCCCGCTCTTGTCCTTGAACGTATAGATTTGTTCGCCGATC
>JAMCWS010000197.1 GCA_023480605.1 bacterium | reverse complement strand
GACGAAAACGCCCCCACATCGTGAACAGGATTCACCCGGCTTGATATTGACAACCGCCTATCATTTTATTAACTTACACGTAACGGACGCCCCATGACCCTCACCACCCGCGAGACGCTTGAGGCGGATGAATTCCGCACGCTCGCCCCTTACGCGGCGCGGAGCGCCGAGACGCGCGGGCGCGACGCACCCGAGCGGCCCGACGACCTGCGCACCGAGTTCCAGCGCGATCGCGACCGCATCCTCCACTGCGCCGCCTTCCGCAAGCTCGAATACAAGACGCAGGTCTACGTCACCCACGAGGGCGATTACTTCCGCACGCGCCTCACGCATACGCTCGAGGTCGCCCAGATCGCCCGCACCCTGGCGCGTAACCTGGGCCTCAACGCCGACCTCACCGAGGCCATCGCCCTGGCCCACGACCTGGGCCACACCCCCTTCGGCCACACCGGCGAGGCCGTCCTGCGCGAACTGATGGCCGGCGACGGCGGCTTCGAGCACAACGCCCAGAGCCTGCGTGTGGTCGAGGTGCTCGAGGAGCGCTTCCACGACCGCCCGGGCCTTAACCTTACCTGGGAGGTGCGCGAGGGGATCGCCTGCCCCTCCACAGCCTACGACCACCCGGAGGTCAGCCGCTTTCACATCAACGGCCAGCCCTCGCTCGAGGCCCAGGTCGTCGACCTGGCCGACGAAATCGCTTACAACCATCATGACCTCGACGACGCCCTCAGCATGGACCTGCTCGTGCCGGCCCAGTTGCGCGAAGTGCCCTGGGTTTGGGAAATCTGGCGGGCCGAGCTGGCCAAGCTCCCCGAGGCCGTCGCTCCCGAGCACATCAAGTTCCGGTTCCTGGGCGCGCTGATGGACATCATGGTGCACGAGGCGCTGAGGTTCACGGCGGCCGAGATCGAGCGCCAGGAGATCGACTCGCCGGCCGCCGTCCAGGCGTTGGGGCGTCCTTTGGCCGGGTTCGGCCCCGAGATGACCGAGCGGCACGCCGCTCTGCGCCGCTTCCTGATGGCGCAGGTTTACCGCCACCCCAGTACCTTGCGGATGCAGTCCAAGGCCGCCCGGTTTTTTCGCAGCCTGTTCAACCTTTACCTCGAACGCCCCGAACTGCTGCCGCGCCCGTTGCAGGCGCGCGCGGAAAAATGGGGCCTTAAGCGCGTGCTGGTCGACTATCTCTCGGGCATGACCGACCGCCATTGCCTGGAGGAATACAAGGCCAACTTCGAGCCCAGCCTGGGACGCTGATGGCGGGGGCGGATGCCGGCGGGCGTTCAGGATAAGTTGAGATCCGTCCGCGAGGAGTGGCGGGTGGTGCCCCGGAAAAGGTCTTCGGAGAGGTCGCGCATGCGGGCGACGACCATCTCGATGTTCGAGGCGTCGTTGGGATAAGACAGGACCGAGTAACTCAGGCGGCGGCCGTTGGTGGGGAAGGTCGCCCGATAGCGTTCAACCAGCGTCCGGGCGCCGACCGGGTCGGTCTCGGGCAGCATGATGACGATCTGGCGTTTGCCATAGACCGCGACGATATCGGTGCGGCGAGTCAACCCGGCCATCAAGTCGTCGCCAATCTGCTTGAGTTCACGCTGATATTGCTGAGTCGAGTGATGGCTGGTGAAGTCCACGTGGATCAGGATCAGGCTGAGGAAGTGGCGGTAGCGTTCCGAGCGGACGATTTCCTCGTTGAGTCGGGTCTGAAAATACGCCTGGGAATAGAGGCGGGTGAACCGGTCGTGAATCGCCTCTTTCTCCATGACCTCAATGTCCTGCTGCATCCGAACGATCTGATCCCGCGTCACGCGTAATTGCTCTTCGACCAGGGCCAGTTGGCGATTGGGGGCGTTTTCGTCCATGACCCGGCTATGCTCTGATTTTGCGTCGACTAGTTCCCGACAGTATTCATCGGAATTCATACGATCACTTCGGTTGATGGGCGTCGCAAAAACCTGGGAACCCCAACCAGCCGCGGCAGCTTGCGATAACGACGGAATCCGCCGCGGCGCTTCCCGTCTCGGACCCAAAAGTATGGATGACCCGCTCGCAAGGGCCAGCCCGAAAAATAGACGATCCCGTTGAAGTCAACGCAAACCTGATGCCAAGGGAGGGACGGGGGGCGCGTTTTTTATAATTCTTTACCGGGGTTGCCATCCCGTTTGTTTTCAATTACATGTGTTCGTTTTTGGAATCGGTGGTGGCGATCATCACGAGCCGTGCAGGTCGGTGTGTCACGGCCTGTGAAGGGTCATGCACTCATTTGCACCCTAGGGTCGCATTTTTTTGCAAAATCTCATGGCATTCTAGTCGCTTTTTCGGTATGGTTATCAGCTGCGATGCCAAGGTTTCCCGATTTCATCATGCGTGCGCCGCGGTTTTTTTCGCCGCCGCGACCCAAGTGTAAGCGTTATTTGATGACCGCCGTCCGTTCGAAAACACCATGGTTCCATTTTCCCGAAGGAATCGCTGATGATTTCCACCGATCCGACCCTGACCGCGCCCAAGGATGCCGGTGTCGGCTTTAAGGCGGAGGCGCGCCAGGCGCCCCCGCCGCATATCCTTGTTCTCGACGACCAACTCGCCATCCGCAGCCTGCTTCATGAAGTGCTGACCGCCAACCATTACCGGGTCAGCCTGGCCAAGACGCTGAGCGATGCTCAGAGCCTGATCGACCGGGAAAGTTTCGACGCCGTCATCGTCGACATCTACCTGAGCGAAACCGAGTCGGGCCTTAGCCTGCTGCCGTATCTGGGCGGGGTTCAGCCTCATACGCCGGCCGTCGTCATCTCGGGCATGGCCCGGATGGACGACGTGATGGAGGCGCTCAAAGCGGGCGCCTACGACATGCTGTGCAAGCCATTCAACATCATCGACGTGCTGCATGTCATCAGCCGGGCCGTCGAAAAAAAGCGCATGGCCGTCGAAAACGAACGCCTCGTGGCGGCCTTGCGCCAGGAGCGCGACCTGCTGGAGATCCGCGTCCGCGAGGCCACGGCCGACCTGGAGCAAAATGTCGAGATGCTCCGGCTGCTCAATGAGCAGATTGCGACCATGTTCGAGATGAGCCAGACCACCGTGGGCGACGGCTCCTCCGAGGGCACCATCCGGCGCATCTTCGAGCTGTTGCGGCGGATGATCGACTTCGAGGGAGCCTTCTGCGTCATCTACGACATCCGAGCGCAAGATATCAACCTCGCCCTGGCCGACCGACCGGTTGTCCAAGAGTATTGCAACAAGATGAGCGCGATGTTTCGCGCCCAGGGCTACGCGCTGGTCGACCTGGCCGAGTCGCAGAATCGCATGCCGGTGGAAAATCTCCAGTCCGCCATCCGCCAGCTCGCTCCCGAGGGGTTGACCAAGGAAACCGACCTGATGCTCATGCCCCTGCACGTCCACCAGTCGATGCTGGGGGTGGTGGGCCTCATCCGCAAGGGGCGCACGCTGTTGACGCGCGCCGAAGAGCGGATCCTGGGCCTGGCGATATCGCACTTCCTGGCCGTGCTCGAACAGCGCAACTTCATCACCCGCACGGCGCAACTGGCCGGCCTGGGCGAATTGATTTCGGAAATCGCCCATGACCTGCGCCATCCCATGACCTCGCTGCGCGGCGCATCGCGCATCCTGCTCGACGGCTGGCAGGACGACGCCAAGCGCGCCCGGTGCCTGGAGGAAATCGCCGGCAACGTCGCCCGCATGGAGAGCCTGGTCAGCGAACTGGTCAATTTCTACAACCCCAAGGACATGAACATGGTGCCGGTCGATCTGCACGCCCTGCTCGACCAGGCGCTTTCGATCACCCGCTCGCTGCTCGAACAGAAACACATCGAGGTGACCCGTCGCTACGAGCCGGCTACGATCGTGATCCTGGGCCTCTCGCGCAACCTGATCGAGGCCTTCGTCAACCTGATCAGCAACGCCTGCCAGGCCTGTGCGCCGGTTGGGGGGCGCATCACCATCGCCGCCGCCGCCGAGTTGAACGACGACGACAACCGGCGCCTGCGCGAGTTCTCGCGCCACCCGTCGTCATACGTGCGGATCGAGATCGCCGACAACGGCTGCGGCATCCCCAACGAAAACAAGGAGAAGGTTTTCCGGCGATTTTTCACGACCCGCCCCGAGGGCCACGGCCTGGGGCTCTCGGCGGTGACGCGCATCCTCAAAAAAAACCTGGGCCATATTCATCTGGAAAGCGAGGTCGGCCGGGGCACGACCTTTTATATGTATCTGCCCAAGGCGTAGAGGTGGGTTTGGCTGTCATGACCCGTTAATTCGCGCTCGCGGGGGCGACGGGCGCGGACAACTTCGTCGATGATTATCGAATCTCTGGAACAGGAGCCAGCCATGCCACTGGAAATCGAGAATCTAACCGCCAAGATCCGTATTCTTGCCGTGGATGACGATCCCAACGTCACCTGGATTCTGTCGGACGGCTTGAGCGAATCCGAATTCGTGGTGGAGTGTTGCAACGACTCGCAGTCCGCCCTGGCCAAACTCGCCACGTTCCGCCCCGACCTGTGCCTGATCGACATCAAGATGCCCGGCATGGACGGCATCGAACTGCTCAACCACATCAAGAAATACGACCCGTCGATCAGCGTGATCATCATTTCGGGCCACGCCGACACGCCCATCGTCGTCCAGGCCGTCAAGGGCGGAGCGGAGGACTTCATCGTCAAGCCCTTCGACGTCGAGATGGTCGAGATCTGCATCCAGAAGGTGATGGAGAAGAAGTCGCTGCGCCAGCGCGTGCGCAGCCTCGAAAGCGAGTTGGCGCGCCAGTCGCTGTGGAGCCATTTCGTGGGCGAGTCGCCCCAGATCCAGCACGTGCGCGAGCTGATCGAGCAGATCGGCACGACCGACCTTAACGTCTTGATCCGCGGCGAGAGCGGCACGGGCAAGGACATCGTCGCCCGGATGATCCACCAGATTTCCGACCGCAACCGCGGGCCGTTCGTCAAGGTCAACTGCGCCGCTCTGCCTCCCGACCTGCTCGAAAGCGAGTTGTTCGGTCACGAGCGCGGCGCCTTCACCGGCGCCTACAAGAGCAAGCCGGGGCGGTTCGAACTGGCCGAAAAGGGGACGATTTTCCTCGACGAGATCGGCGAGATGCCCCCGGCCATCCAGGCGACGCTGCTCCAGGTGCTCGAGCACAAGGAGTTCTACCGCGTCGGCGGCACGCAAACGATCAAGGTCAACGTGCGCCTCATTTGCGCCACCAACGTCAACCTGGAGAAGATGATCCAGAGCAAGTCGTTCCGCCTGGACCTGCTCTACCGGATCAACGACATCACGATCCACATGCCGTCGCTGCGCGAGCGGCCCGAGGACATCTGCCTGCTGGCCCACTTTTTCCTCAACAGGTATTACGAGAAGTTCGGCAAGACGCCCCAGCCGCTCTCGGCCGAAAGCGAACGCCTGCTCATGGAATACACCTGGCCGGGCAACGTGCGCGAACTGGAGAGCCTGGTGAAACGCGTGGTGATCTTCGGCGAGCAGGAGATCCGCCACAACATCGAAAAAGGGCGCGACGACATGCTGCTGCCCAAGGAGGAATCGCCCGCCGGAGGCGATTTCAACCCCGCGCAACTGCCCGACGCCTACTTCGAGGGCAAGACTCTCAAGGACATCAACGACAACGTCATGGGCCAGATCGAGAGCCGCGCCATCCGCCTCTGCCTGGAACACCTGGGTTGGAACCGCAAAAAAGCCGCCAAGGCCCTGGGCATCTCCTACCGCTGCCTGCTTTACAAGATCCAGCAATACAACCTCCAGAAAGAGCCAGCGGCGGCGAGGTAGCCAGGCGGGCAAGGACAAACGCAGACCGGGCGCAAGATAAAATGCCGAAACGCCGATACGGAATCGGCTTAGTGGAACCGGATCGAACTCACCCCGGCCCGTCGCTCAGCAGGCGGTCGAGCAGTTGATCGAGGCGGACCGAGGCGATGCGCGTCGAGGTGTCGGAGACGGCGTAGGGCAAGATGAGCCGGCCGGCGTGGACGAGTCCGCCGCAGCTGTAGACGACGTTGGGCACGTAGCCCTCGCGGTCTTCTTCGGTGGGGGCCAGCAGTGGCTCGCGCAGGCGGCCGCGGATGCGGAAGGGATCGTCGCGGTCCAGCAACGTCGTGCCGAGGCGGTAGCGCCGCATCGGTCCGACGCCGTGGGTGATCAGCAGCCAGCCTTCGGGGGTTTCGACGGGCGAGCCGCAGTTGCCGATCAGGCGCAGCTCCCAGACGAACCGCGGGCGGGCAAGCACCTGGGCGCTTTCCCAGAAGTGAACGTAATCGGAAAAACATCAGGTAAAGGTTGCGGCCGTCGATGCGCCGGGGGAAGAGAGCCAGGCCCTTGTTCTGCACGCAGCGGCCGTTGAGCGTGCGGACGCCGATCGTGCGGAAGTCGGCCGTCTGCATGAGCATGGGCAGGATGCGCTGGCCGCTGAAAGCCGTGTAGGCGCCGTAATAGGTAACCGAGCCGTCGTCGTCGGCAAAGCGCACCAGGCGCAGATCCTCGATGCCGCGGACCTCGGTGTCGCTGCGCGGGAACAGGATCAGATCGCCG
The DNA here is from genome assembly GCA_023480605.1 of bacterium. Lineage (GTDB taxonomy): Bacteria > Sumerlaeota > Sumerlaeia > MVZB01 > MVZB01 > JAMCWS01. The sequence continues at coordinate 314 of JAMCWS010000197.1, read as the reverse complement.
ATGGAATCGCCGGGGGCCAACTGCAACTCGTATTTGACGCGGGCCAGCCAGAGCATCGCAGCGATGGCGTCTTCGAGCGGCGCGGGGGCGGAGTCGGCACCCGCCGTCTCGCGCGCGTCGGAGGCCGCCGCCTCCAACTCGCCCAGCGTGAACCATTCGCCCAACCGACCGAAAACCAGGCCGGCCGAGGGCGCGTCGACGGCCATTTCGTTCAGCTTGCGCTGGAACAACTCCTTGTGGAAATGGTGGTCGGGCTTGACGCGGGTGCGCGCCGACAGGATGTTGGGCGAGTCCAGAGTCAGGGCGCCGTAATA
>JAMCWS010000325.1 GCA_023480605.1 bacterium | reverse complement strand
GTTTTCGATCATCATCGCCTCGCCGTTGGTCAGCGTGACGCGGTAACCGACGTTGGGGCACGTCATGACCAGGTCGACGTTGTATTCGCGCTCCAGGCGCTCCTGGATGATCTCCATGTGGAGCATCCCCAGGAAGCCGCAGCGGAAGCCGAACCCCAGCGCCTCGGAAGTTTCTTTCTCGGTGATGAACGAGGCGTCGTTGAGCTTGATCTTCTCGATCGCGTCGGCCAGTTCCTCGAAGCCGTCGGTGGTCGAGGGGAAGACCCCGGCGAAAACGAAGGGCTTGCTCTCGCGGTAGCCGGGCAGGGGCTTGGCGGCCGGGTGCGTGGCGAGGGTTACGGTGTCGCCGACCTTGACCGAACTGATGTCCTTGATGCCGGCGACGATGTAGCCCACTTCACCCGCGCCCAGCGAATCGACCGGTGTCATCTTGGGGGTGAAGCAGCCCAACTCGGTGACTTCGTAGTCGCGGCCGATCTTCATGAAGCGGATCTTATCGCCCAGGCGGATTTCGCCCTCAAATACGCGCACGTAGGTGATGACGCCGCGGAAGTTGTCGTAGGCGGAGTCGAAAATAAGCGCGGCGGTATGATCGGCGTCCACCACTTTGGGCGCCGGGATGCGCCGGACGATGGCCTCGAGGGTTTCGCCGATCCCCTCACCCGTCTTGGCGCTGGTCTGGAGGGCGGCGGCGGTGTCGAGCCCGACGGCCTCCTCGATCTGACGCAGCACGCCGGGAATGTCGGAGTTGGGCAGGTCGATCTTGTTGACCACGGGGATGATTTCCAGGTCGCCGTCGATGGCCAGGTAGGCGTTGGCGATCGTCTGCGCCTCGACCCCCTGGACGGCGTCGACCAGCAGCAGCGCCCCCTCGCACGCGGCCAGCGCGCGACTGACCTCGTAGCTGAAATCCACGTGACCCGGGGTGTCGATCATGTTGAGCTGGTAGGTCTGGCCGTCGGCGGCCTTATAGATCATCCGCACGGCCTGGGCCTTGATGGTGATGCCGCGTTCGCGCTCCAGGTCCATTGAATCCAGCACCTGCTCGCGCATCTCGCGTTGGCTGAGCGTGCCGGTCTTGAGCAGAAGCTGATCCGCAAGGGTCGATTTCCCATGGTCGATATGGGCGATGATCGAAAAGTTGCGGATCAGGTGGCGCGGGTAAGGCATGGACGCTCCATTCCCGTGGGGATTCGTGGGAATCACCGAACCTACTTTTTTATCGCAATCCCGCCGCCAGGGACAAGGGAAATCGGGGAAACCAGTGGCGACGTTGGGGTGTCGGCCGCCTATTCGTTGCCCCACATCCGGCCGCCGCGGCGGCTGCGGATGAGCAGGTAGATGAAAAACGGCCCGCCCAGCAGCGAGGTGATGATGCCGACGGGCAGTTCGGTGGGGGCGATGATCCAGCGGGCGATCATGTCGCACAACACGAGGAAGGCTCCGCCGGCCAGGAAGGTGCATGGCAGCAGCAGGCGATGGTCGGGCCCCACGATGCGGCGCACGGTGTGGGGCACCAGCAGGCCGACAAATCCGATCGGCCCCGTCGTGGCCACCACCGAGGCCACCACCAACGATCCGCAGAAAAAGGCCTCCTTCTGGAGCCGGGCCACATTAACCCCGCGCCCCATGGCGAGTTCCTCGCCGAAGGAAATCTGGTCGAGGCCGCGCGCCATCAGCATCAGGATCGCCAGGCCGGGCACGTAGAGGGGCAGGACGGCGCGCACGTCGCGGTAGCCGCTGCCGTCCAGGCCGCCCATCATCCAGCGGTCCATGCCCACGAGCATTTCGGGCGCGGCGAAGTATCGCACGGCCAGGATCAGGGCCGAAAAGATCATCCCCATCGTCACGCCGGCCAGGAGCAGTTCCATCGGCGAAACCCGCTCGCCCGAGCGCGCCAGCAGGTAAATGAGCGCCATCGCCAGCGACGAACCGGCGAACGAAAGAATCTGGACGTGGTTGAACGGCCCCCAACTGAAGGCCAGGCCCGGCAGAAACGAGGGCAGGAAAAAAGCCAGCACCGCGCCCAGCGAGCCGCCGCTGGCCACGCCCAGCGTGTAGGGGGTCGCCAGCGGATTGCGCAGGAGCGCCTGGAAGACGGCCCCCACCGTCGCCAGCGCCGCCCCGGTCAGGAAGCCCATCAGGATGCGCGGCAGGCGCAGGTCGACGAGGATCGCCACGTCGACCGCGTGGGGGGCGCCGGCGGGCGCGCCCAGCCAGGCCGCCAAGGCGCGGAAGGTGTTGATCGACTCGGCCCCGACCATCGGCGCCGCCAGCATCGCGGCCACCGCGAACAGCGCGAACAGGCTGGTGACGCCCAGGAAACGGCGGGTGGTGAGCAGCGGCATCAGGCGCCTCCCCCGCCGTTGTGGCGGCGGGCCAACTGGGCGCCGTGGCGGCCCAGCAGCACGACCATCGGCGTGCCGATGACGGGATTGCGGTCCACGATCAGGTCGGTCTCGTAAACCCGGCGGAGCACCTCCTCGCGCAGCACCTCGCCGGGCGCGCCGGCGGCCGCCACCCGTCCCTCGAAGATGAGCACCAGGCGGTCGCAATACTGCGCCGCCAGGTTGAGGTCGTGGGTGATGACGATCAGGCCCAGACCCGTGCGCGAAAGCTGGTGCAGACGCTCGAAAACGTCGACCTGGTGATGAAGATCCAGCGCCGAGGTCGGCTCGTCGAGCAGCAGGAACTCGGCCTCCTGCGCCAGCACCGAGGCCAGCAGCACGCGCTGGCGCTCGCCGCCCGAAAGCACGTCGATCGGCCGGTGGGCGAAGGCCCGCGTCGTCGTCCAGTCCATGACGCGCTCGATCGCTTCGCGGTCGCGGCGCGTCAGGATGCCCAGGGCGTTCTGGTGGGGGTAGCGGCCCTGGGCGATGACTTCCTCGCATGTGTAATTGAACGAGGAGCGGACCGACTGGGGCAGGTAGCCGATCGAGCGGGCGAGTTCGGCGCTCGAGTAACGCGCCAGCGGGCGCCCGCGGTAGCGCACTTCGCCCGCCGTGGGGCGGAGCTGACCGGCCAGGGCGCGCATCAGGGTCGTCTTGCCCGAGCCGTTGGGGCCGACCAGGCCGACGAGTTCGCCCAGGCGGAACTCCAGTTCGATTTCGCGGATGCACCACCAGTTCGGATTGTATTGATGGCCCAGGCCGATGACGCGCAACGTCCGTCCGCCCGCGGGCGCCGGCGCGGGCGGGGCGTTTTGAGGAGTGGGCGCGTTCGGGTTCAGATTCATCGCCATTGGTTCCGCGGGAATCGCCGCCCGCCGGCGCGGGCCGGCGGGCCAAAAAGTGCCCCGATTATTCCAGAAGGTTGTCTGGGAATCAATTGCGCGAACGGGGTTCGGCGAACGGGATTCGGTTTGGCCAACGCGCACCCCACAAATTCGCGATATGCATCCGTTTGATCAAAACTCACCCCACCCCACTCGGGTGGGTTCCGCATCCCCGCCATCTCATTGCCATATCCCCATCGCCGTTGACGCTTGTCCGGATTCGATCACAACCACAATCGCGAACACGACGGCTTGGCACTTACCCGGATCGGGCCCAACGGACCCTTGCGCGCACGCCGGCAAGGATATAGGATCATCGGCATCGCGCCGAGCGTCGGCGCAACCACCGAGCGGAGCACAGCCCAATGATTCTCGTGGCCGACATCGGCAATACCCACATTCACCTGGGGCTGTTTATCCGCGGCAGCCTGCGCGAAACCTGGACCCTCTCCTCGGTCCCGGCGCGCACGCCCGACGAATACCGCATCCTGCTGCGCGGGCTGGTCGGCGAAAACATCTCCTATCTCAAAGGCGCGATCGTTTCGTCGGTCGTCCCGCGCCTGGAATGGCCTTTCAGCCGCGCCATCGAAAAGGAATTCGAGCTGATCCCCATGATCTTGACCAAGTCGACCAACATGGGGATCCTCAACGGTTACGAGCACCCCGACGAGGTGGGCATGGACCGCCTGGCCAACGCCGCCGGCGCCAATTACATGTACGGCCCGCCCGCGCTCGTGCTCGATTTCGGCACGGCCATCACGCTCGATTACCTGGCCGAACCGCTCCACGCCGGCCATCCGCCGATCTACATTGGCGGGGCCATTCTGCCCGGCATCGAGATGGCCGCCGAGGCGTTGGTGCGCGGCACGGCGCAGCTTCCCCGCGTGCCCCTCGCCGAGCCCCCCCACGTGCTGGGTCGCACGACGGTCCAGAGCATCCAGTCGGGACTGACGCACGGATACCTGGGGGCGATCCAGACGCTGGTCGAACGCGCCTGGGAAGAGATCGGCCAGTCGTGCCGCGTGATCGCCACGGGCGGCGACGCCCTCAACCTTAAGGAACACTTGCCTTTCCTGCACGCCGTGGAACCCGAATTGACGCTTTACGGGCTGCGCCAGATTTACGGCATCAACAACGACTGCCCGCTCCCCTCGCGCGAAAACGGCAGCACCTACCGCGACTTCGGCGCCGGCGGTTGAACCACCGCCGCGTCTAACGTCCTCTTCATTATCGTGATCGTGATCGTGGTTGTAATCGATTCCCAGCCGTTATGTTCTACGCTTCCCCCTTATTTCCTCCCCCTCCTTCCGCTCCGCGGCGGCGTTGGCATCGGCCAGCAGGCGCGTGCGGCGCAGACCGCGGCGGACGGCTTCGTCCTGGCGCGCCAACTCGCCCGGGACGCCGTCGGGGGCGTCGGTGCGCCGCAGGAGGTATTGCGCGAAATTCTCCGCTCCAACCTCCAGCGCCGTCGCCGCGCGCCGCGGATTGCCCAGGATATCACGTTCGAACTGCTCGTCGAACGGCTGGTAGATGCGCGTGATGTCGGCGTCGGCCAGATTCGGATAGGTTTCCGAAAAGACCCGCCCCTCCTCGGGCAGGCGCACGGGCCATGCCGGCGGGCGCGCCGCAGGATCGGGGTAACCGACGCACAGCATCACGGCCGGGGCCACGCAGGGCGGCAATTCCAGGAATTCCATTACCGCGTCCCACCGCCGGTAGAGGCCGCCGATATAGACCCAACCCAGGCCCAGCGCCAGCGCCGCGACGGCCACCGAATGCGACAGGATGACGGCGTCGGCCGTGTGCGTGACGTAGTTGCGTTCGGCGGGGGCGTAGGGCTGGCCGGAAAGGTCGGCGTAGCGCTTGAACCGGTAAAGGTCGCACAGGAAGATGAAGTTGCAGGCCGCGGCGGCGACGTGCTTCTGCGCGCCGGCCAACTCGGCCAGGCGCGCCTTGCGCTCGGGCGCCTCGACGAGGATGACCGAGGCGTTCTGGAGATTGTGCGAGGTGGGGGCGTTGCGCAGCACCTCGATGAGTTCAGCCCGGTGGGCCGGTTCGAGCGGCTTGTCCAGAAAGGCTCGGCACGAGCGGCGGGTCTTGAGAATCTCGATCGTCTGCGGCGAATCATAAATCATGGCTGTCGGCGCTTGGCCTTTCACGGAGAGTCGCGGCGGGGTCGGACGCCGCCGTCAGATCCAGCCTTCCAGAAACGGCTGACGCTTGACGGGATCGAACTCGATAATGCGATAGCTGGCGACGATGTTCGTATTGAACGGATCGTCCGCGAAGAAGCGCTCGATCACCTCGCGCGACTCGCCGCGCGCCACGATAACGCCCCCCACGCGCGGCACCTGCGGTCCCGAGCACAGCAACAACCCGGCGTCGTAGCCCTTCTGCAGGTAAGCGCGGTGCTCGGCCACGGCGGCTTCGATTCGCTCCGTCGGCGCGGTATAGGTGAGTTCGATGATGAAGTGCTTCATAAACGGTTCATCCTTTCTCCCAAAGTATATTCAGAATACCCCGAAGGCATTTTACGCCGCGATGGTCATCGATTATTGCCACGGGGGCCCTGCGCGGCGGGGTCGCCACCCAATCAAACCACAGAGACATGGAAATACGGAGAGAAAAGCGACTATTTAATGCCGAATGCCCGCCAATGCCGAATATTCCGTTTGGAATTCAAGCTTCAGCTTGTTATCCGAATGAACCGCGTGACGCGAAGAACCGCGAAGATGATGCGAAGAACCGGGGTTTCAGACGTCACTGCAACACCCGGTCCATGAGGGACGACGAAAAATTTCTCCGGTGTCCCATTTTAATGAATGAACACGAGATGCACACCCCGCGCGTCTCGCCGTCACTTTGAGGCTTGATGGCGGGGGATTGGTTTCGATAATCTTAACTCCTGGCAGGCCCGGCCGGACCGAGGAACAAGACGGGCGAGAGGCGTCGGGAACGCCTTTTGTTTTATCGCCTGTTCCGGGTCCGCCGGCCGATCCGGGCTAACCGGTCGTCCTGTTCCGAGGAATCCTTGCCCATATCGACACCACTTTCGAAGGAAATACATACCATGCGCTGTATGAAGTCCGTCGCGTGTCTACTCATTCTGGCGCTGCTCGCGGGCGCGCTCAATGCCTGCCGGCAACCCGACGGCCCGCGGTCCGAGAGCACCGCGCCCACCCCGGCCGCTCCGGCCGCTACGGCCGCCGGGACCGCCGCGGCGCCGCCGGCGGCTCCCGCCGCGACCGCCCCCATGGCGACTCCCGCCGTGGGATCCCAGGCCGGAACGCCATCTCCGACGCCGGCGCGCCGGGCGGACCTGGTGCCCGAGCGCCCGCTTACCATGCTGGTGGCGCGCAACAAGTGGGGTGAGTTGACGGTGCGCGACATCCAGGAATACGCCGCCCTGACGCGAGCCAAGGAAGTGGTGGGCGTGCCGTTCAACAAGGTCGGCATGCTGCCCAACGAGACGCTGCGCAAACTGGCCGAGACCGTGACCACGCGCGAAGCCGCCCTGCATGACCTGGATAAAACCACCGACACGGCGTTGGTGGAGTTCTGCTCGCACGAGTTCAACACGATTCGCGAAAACATCACGCTGTCGTATCTATTCGCAACCCAGGTTAACGACAAACTAACCACCC
>JAMCWS010000275.1 GCA_023480605.1 bacterium | reverse complement strand
CAGCGCCGCGACTTCGCCCGAGTGGACGGCGGCCTCCAGTTTCGCGAGCGAATCGATGCCCAGTTTGTCCCAGACGGCTTTGATTTTTTTGGGGCCCAGGCCGGGGATGGCGAGCAATTCGAGCAGGCCCGCCGGGATCCTGCTCCGGTATTCCTCGAGTTGAGCGAGTCGTCCCGTGGCGGTCCACTCGGCCACCTTTTCGGCCATGCCCTTGCCAATGCCCTTGGTCTGCGTGAGCCGATCGCCGGCGAGCCAATCGGTCGGCTGGCCCTCCAGACCCTCGAGGATGCGGGCGGCCTGATCATAAGCCCGGCAATGAAAGGGATTCTCGCCGGCCAGTTCCATGAGCAGCGCGCATTCGCGCAGCGCCTGGGCGAGACCGGCTTTGTCGGCTTGCGCCATGATCGGCCATCCCGAACGTTCATGAGGCGACGGGTTGAAAGGAACGCCGTCCGCGCCCGCTCCGAATGGAGCAACTCCAATTATAACGCCGGATTCCGAGAGGAATCCGGCGAAAAAAGACATGCTTCAGCCAGTCGCGCGGGATGGCTACAAGGCGTCGGGGCCGTGCTCGCCCGTGCGGATGCGTATCGCTTCCTCGACGTTCAGGACGAAAATTTTGCCGTCGCCGATGGTGTCGGTGCGGGCGGCCTGGCGCAGCGTGTCGAGCACCTTGTCGACGTCGTCATCGTCGACGGCGATCTCGATGCGTAGCTTGGGGACGAAATCGATTTGGTATTCCGTTCCGCGGTAAAGCTCCGCATGGCCTTTCTGCCGGCCATAGCCTTTGACTTCCGAGACCGTCATGCGGCTGACGCCGATTTCGTTCAGGGCATTCTTGACTTCGGTGATCTTGAAGGGCTTGATGATGGCAACAATCAGCTTCATGAGCGACCGCCCGCGCCGGATGGTTGGATAATATCCTGGGCCGTCAGTCGGTAAACCGGCGCTGGACGCCGGTGTTTGGGGCTGTCTCCCCTTCGAGCTTGGTCGGCACGCCCCGCTCGACCGGGGCGGTTTCCAGGCTCGATCCCGGCACGTTGGTCACGTTGGTCGTCGAAGCCGGCGGGAAGAGCACCGGATTGGGCTCGGTCGCGCCGCCGGCCATCGGGCTGACCAGCGACTGGCGCAGTGACTCGGTGGCCTTGAAGCGTTTTTGCTGGGCTTCCTCGGTTTTTTCTTCCTCGGTCTTGGCGAAGATCTCCTGGACGTATTTTTTCGCGATCTCACGTCCGACCTTCTGGCGATTGTCATCGCGCTCGGTCACCGAAGCGCGCAAGGCAGCCACCTCCTGCAGCGAGTCTTCGGCGCGTTTCTTTTCGCGTCCGTTGAGCCGCGCGGATTCGCCGATCGCCTTGAGTTGCGCTGCGGCGATGTCGTAATACTTGATCGATTCCGTTCCGGCGCGCGTGTCGCCCATGTAACGGGAGATCTGCACGACCATGAAGCGCAGGTGGACGTTATCCGGTTCGATCTCGATTGCCTTGGCCAGGTGGTCGATGGCCAGTTTGTAGTTGATTTTATCGATCGCCGCCAGGCCCAGGTCGTATTCGTGTTTGGCTTCTTTGGAGAGGCGCGCGACCTGGGGCGCGGCCAACGGCGCGTATTTGAGCACTTCGGCCCGGACCGTCAGGGAAATCGCGAAGCTGAGAAGGCAGGCGATCAACATCGTCCGCGCGAGGTGTAAGTGATTGCGTTTCATCGTTCTACTACCTCTCGGGGGTTTATCCCATTCGATTTCGATTCATGTTTAACCGTGTGCCGGGTTTTGGCAAGTGAAAATCAATGGCAAGGGCGCGGAATTCACGCCCTTCACCCGCACTCCCCGGCAAAAGCCGGTTTTCCCCCAACGGCCCAACGGCCGTCCATCGTTTCAATTGTGGCGACGCCGTTAATTTTCCGATACACTTCCTCCGATAGTTACATTGGCACGTCAGACTAGGGCGGCTGCCTTCCCGGCGCCGTATGAACCGCAGGAGGAAGGATAATGGCATTGAGTCTCGAACAAATTCTGGAACGCATCAACGAACTCAAGACCGAGAACGCCGAAAAAGACGAGGTCATTCGGGTTCAACAAACCCAGATCGACGAACTGGAGAACAGGATCCGGGAGCTGGATGCGAAAAACACCGACCTCGAAAACGATATCAGCGAGATGAAGGCCGCCGCCCTCAAGACCGAGGAGTTGCTCACCCGGCTGAGTGACGTCCTGGAGTAATCGGGCGCCCCATTCGTGACCGTCTGAATCCAATCGGCGGGGCGCCGCCGCGGGCGAATTGCTCCGCCCTGCCGCGCCGACACCGCGCCTTCAGTGGTTTACTCGATCCACAGATCCACCAAAAGACATCGGTGATCCGAGGGCCGGCCGAGGACGACTCGCCAGCCGTCACCCGATCCCCATCATGCGGTAGATCACCCCGGCGAAAATGACCAGCAGTCCTCCGATGCAACAGCCGAGGATGACGCCGGGGGCGGCCACGGCGGCCACCGCCCGCCAGGTGTCGGTCTCATGCATTTCGGCCAGCGCGATGATCAGGATGATGGGCATGACGACCAGGTAGAGCAGCCCGCCCACGCAACTGGGAATGATTTTCAGCGCGGCACAAGCGCCGGTGGCGTAGGCCGTGGCGCGAAAGGTCGTTTCGAACCCCCGCCGCGCCCCGCCAAAAAGCATCATGAACAGGTGATTGATCCCCGAGAAAACGAACACGGCCACCGTCAGAGCGATGGGCGCGAAGACCAGGATGGCGAGCAGCGTCGTCGTGAAGGACCACCCCGGGTGCGTCTCGAATCGTTCATAGATCCGCTGCATCCGGGGCGGCAGATTCTGTGTCATTTCGGCCATATACTCGATGCCGCGCTGGCGCAGCGGAAAAGATATCAAAAAACCGGCGATCGCCGAGAACATCCCCATCGCCAGGCAATAGAGATAAGGTTCGCGCAGGCCCCCTTCACGCCGCGCCAGACGGAAGGTTTCGCTCGGGGCGAACACCACCTCGCGGAAGGTGGTCCACAGCGCCGAGGCGGCGCCCAATTGGCCACGCCATTCCCAGGCCGGGCCGTATTGTTCGGGTTCGGACGGGGGCGGTGCCTGCGGCGTGCCTGGGGGGATCGATTCGGTCACGGAACGTTCTCCGATATGCATCATGGATTACCGACGCGTCACCCACCTACGATGCCCCATGGCGGCGCGGCTGTCAAACCGAAGTGCGCGCGTCATGCGCGGGTTTGATCGTGCATTTCGCCGGCGTTGCAGGTAGGATGGGCGGTGACTTTATCGGAACGGAGGCGGGCGCGACGATGATCCGGATCGGCATTCTGGGTGCGAAAGGCTACACGGCGGGCGAACTCATGCGCATCCTCGCCGGCCATCCCCGGGCGCGGCTGGCCTGCCTGATGGCGCGCGTCGAGGCGCCCGAACCGGTGGCCAAGTATTTCCCGGCGCTGCGCGGGATCGTGGCGCTCCCGATCGAACCGGTCGACCTGAGCGCGCTGGCCGCCCGCTGCGACGCCGTCTTCCTTGCCCTGCCGCACACGACGGCGCAGGAGTATGCCCCGGCGCTCATCGAAAAGAACGTCCGGCCGATCGATTTGTCGGCTGATTTCCGCTTCGATTCGGTCGAGCTTTACGAAGCGACTTACAAGGTCACCCACCTGGCGCCGCAGCTCAACGCGCGGATTCCCTACGCCCTGCCCGAGCTCTTCCGCGCCGAGATCGCCGGCGCCCCCGGGCTGGCCATCCCCGGCTGCTACACGACGACGTCGATCCTGGCCCTGGCGCCTTTCATGACCCGCGGCGAGGCGCTCGACCTCGACCGGATCGTCATCAACGCGCTTTCGGGGGTCTCGGGGGCCGGGCGCTCGCCCACGGAGACGACCCATTTCCCCGAATGCAACGAATCGGTCGCGGCTTACGGCGTGGCCCGCCACCGCCACCGGCCCGAGATCGAGGAGAAGCTGGGGCGTTTGGCTGGGCGACCGATCCGTCTGGTGTTCACGCCGCATCTGATTCCGATGAATCGGGGCATCCTGGTCACGTGCACGATTCCCATGAAGCGTCCGGTCACCATCGCCGAGGCGCACGGCTGGGTGCGTGAATTCTATGCGGGCGAGCCGTTTGTGCGCGTCCTGCCCGAGGGCGAGGTGCCGGCGACGGGGGCCGTCGCGCTGACCAACTTCTGCGACATCGGCGTCGTCGCCGATCCCCACGCCGCGGCGCTCGTTGTCATCTCGGCCGCCGACAACCTGGTCAAGGGCGCCAGCGGCCAGGCTGTCCAGGCGATGAACGCGCTGTTCGGCCTGCCCGAGACGATGGGCCTGCTGGCGGCAAACGAAAGTGACTGACATCGACGGATTGAGGACTCACTCTATGTTAATCTCGTAATCGGGCTCGTGCTCCTGCTCGAAAAATCCGGGCTCGCGAGTGGAATGGCGATAACGATTACGAACACGAGCACGAGTTGAGGGGAAGCGTTTTCGCGCACGGGAATCGTACTAACCTATGTACTGACAATTGTACTAACACCCACACGGAGCAGCACCATGCAGATCGAGACCGCGCACAACTACGAGGCCTTGCAGCACAATCCTTACCCCGGCCGGGGAATCGTTGTCGGCATGGACGAGAGCGGGCGCCTGATGGTCCAGGTTTACTGGATCATGGGGCGCAGCGCCAACAGCCGCAACCGGATCTTCGAGTCCGAGTGGGGCGAACTGCGCACCGCCGCCGCCGACCCCACGAAAGTCAAAGACCCCAGCCTCATCATCTACAACGCCATGCGCGAGTTGAAGGACGTCTATATCGTCAGCAACGGCGACCAGACCGACACGATCTACCAGGGATTGCTGGCCGGCGTGAGTTTCAGCCAGGCGCTCAATACACGCCAATACGAACCGGACGCGCCGAACTACACGCCGCGCATCTCGGCCATTTGTTCGCTGCGCGAGGGCGTGCCGGTGGCTGAGATGTCGATCCTCAAGCGCTCGCCGTTCGGCGAGGCCTGCGACCGCCAGACCTTCCGTTACGAGTTTTTCGCTCCCGGCATCGGCCGTTGCGTCACGACTTACGAGGGCGATGGCGATCCCCTGCCCCCCTTTCGCGGCGAGCCCCTTCTCATGCCGCTGGCCGGCGAAGGCGAGGACATCGCCCGGAATTACTGGGATGCCCTGGATCTGGAAAATCGCGTCGCCCTGGCCGTCAAAACGATCGACATCGCCAATGGCACATCGGACATTATGATTATCAATCAATACGGCGAGAGCGAGTGACAAGTACGAAGAGCGACCGACATTGTTTTTATCGTGATCGTGATCGTAATCGAATGGATATAGATGACTAATCGATTACGATCACGATTACGATCACGATCACGATCACGATCGCGAAATCCGGAAAGAATCAATCCATGAAACTCCTGACCTACGACCTTGGCAAAAATCACCGCGCCGGTCTGGCGGTGGACGGCATGATCGCCGACATCGAGAAAGCGGCGCGGGCGCTGCTGGGCGGGAAGCTGCCGCCGGCGGTGCGGCCGCTTCTGGCTGCGGGCGAAGGGGCCTGGCGCACGTTGAGGGCGCTCGATCGTAAAGTCACCGCGTTGGCCGGGCAAGTCCGCGCCGGTCGAGCGCGCCGCCCGGCGTGGCTCCTGCCTGAGGATGCCGTCCACCTGTGCCCGCCCGTGCCCGACCCCGAGAAAGTCGTCTGCCTGGGGCTTAACTACCTCGATCACATCCAGGAGCAGGAAGGCCGGCTCCACAAATCGATCGAGGCGCCCGAAAATCCGATCATCTTCGCCAAGTTCGCCTCGACACTCACCGGCCCTTACGACACGATCCGCCTGCCGCCACTCTCGGTAACCAAACAGGTTGACTACGAAGTCGAACTGGCCCTGGTCATCGGCCGCACGATGCGCGATGTCACGCAGAAGGACGCCCTGGCCCACGTCGCCGGCTATATGGTCATGAACGACGTTTCGGCGCGCGACTGCCAGTTCGGCGACAAGCAGTGGGTGCGCGGCAAGAGCTTCGACGGCTTCGCCCCCTGCGGCCCCTGGCTGGTGACCCCCGACGAACTGGGCGACCCGCACCGCCTGCGCCTGCGCACGGTCCTCAACGGCCAGACGATGCAGGACGGCTCGACGCGCAACTTCCTGTTCAAACTGCCGCGCGTGCTGTCCTATCTCTCGCGCTCGTTCACGTTCAAGCCGGGCGACATCCTCACCACCGGCACGCCGGCCGGCGTCGGCATCTTCCGCGACCCGCCGGTGGTCCTCAAGCCCGGCGACACGGTCGAATGCACCATCGAGGGCATCGGCACGCTCTGTAACACCTGCGAGTGCGGATAAAAAATCCGGTGGGCCAAAACCCCGCCATCGGACCGGTTTCGATCCCCGCTTCGAACATCGTGCTTCCGGAGTCCATCCATGTTTGCCCCTTCCCCTATCGCCCGCGTCATGCAGCCCTTCATCGATGACCAGACCATCCCCGGCGTGGTGACTCTCGTGGCCACGCGTGCCCGCGTTCTCGCCTTCGACGCCCTCGGCTGGGCTGACGTCGCCGACCGCATCCCCATGCGCACCGACCACCTCCATTGGATCGCATCGATGAGCAAGCCGATCGCCGGCACGGCCCTGATGATGCTCGTCGACGAAGGCAAGGTGAACGTTAACGATTCGGTCGAGCACTACCTGCCCGAGTTTTGCGGCCAGTGGCTCACGGTCGAACGCGACGACGAGCACGCCCTGCTGAGAAAGCCATTGCGGCCGATTACGGTTAGAGACATCCTCACCCACACCAGCGGCCTGCCGTTCAAATCGCCCATCGAGACGCCGACGCTGGACTTGTTGCCGCTCAAAACGGTCGTAGGCAGCTACGCCATGCTGCCGCTCGATTTCGAGCCCGGCGGCAAGTATCAATACTCCAACGC
>JAMCWS010000091.1 GCA_023480605.1 bacterium | reverse complement strand
CGCGCAGGATGGCCGCCTTCTCCGCGGCCGTCAGATGCCGTCGCTGCTGTTTCATGGGTCAATCCTCCGTTCGAGTTGATGCTAACTCAAACGGCTCGATTGTCCAGTTTCAGCAGAAGCGGGACAAAAACGCATCAATACGTCTTAAAATCAACGCAAAGAAATAGGATTATATAAGGAGTCGAAGAAGGGATTCTAGGGCACAATAGACCGTAGAATTTCGGTCCAGTAAAATGTACCAATCATATCGTAACTCGAATATAAATCGGAATATTGGGCTATTTAGTTGACTCAACCAACGTCAACATCTTGTGTCAAGATTGTGAATGGTTTCCTACCCTCTCGCCTCAACCACCTCATCGGGAGGCCGAAAAAAGGTTCCCGATCGGCTCCTGGCGAGGGAAAATCCGATAGGAAGGCTTTTCTGCCTCGAATTGATCTCGCGGTCCTCCGGAGCACCCGCCAGGGGCATCCGCAAAATACGGGAATATGAGCCACAACATCTTGTATCTGGTTGAGTGGTCTAAATAGCCCAATCGGAATAAATATCGTAATCGGAATAACGATCACAAATGACATTCATCATCTTAGATGAACCGAAGTAGCCGGCGTCGTTATTGAATCCTGTAGCGCAGGAAACGATCCTGAAAGAGATTGCGACGGGCAGAATTGAGACATAAAGTCAAGTGTAGTGTCAAGAGAAGTAACAAGTCCTGTTTTGACTTGCCTTATTTTTGATATAATATTCTGAAATTCGTTTTCATTTATATCGTCAATCAAAACATCAATAGCAAAATACACTTGCTTAAGGCTTTGATCGAGTCCTCCTACTGATACGCCTTTATGTATGGCTTCATCTCTTATCATTTTAATTAACAAGCCCATATGGTTGGTCAAAGGACCTAATTCTTGGATATCTTTTGGTGTGAAATCGAGAAATGATTGTATACGTACGACTCTGGACGACTTTGGTTTATATATATACAGATTTACTGAATAAGGGTCTGTTAGCACGATACCCCAATCCCGCTCTATTTGAGGCAATATCAAATTGTTCATCTCTTCGCTCTTGTATCGCGAATTCTTAATCCAATCTTGTATTATATCCTCCTCATTTTTCCACGTGAATATTCCGATACAAACAAACATGCAGATAATAAATAAGCAACCAGAGTATTTAATGAGTCGCCTCTTTGTTAGCCACGCCATATATTGATTTTCCCAGGAAGTAGAGCATGTAGCCCACCAATACACTAGGACTCCCACCCCCCATGCTGATAGAACCCAGATAGGACCGGAAATCTTAATAAAATCTAATCCTTTTTCAAAGCACAATAAGACCGTTGGCAAAACCCATACAACGTAGTTCGGGGGAGACGAGAGCTTGTGAGAGGCGGTTTCCCGATTGGCTGCTATCGTTGCTTTCGTCAACTTGCGCCTTGCTTTATTCATTCGACTTCCGTTCTATTCCATTATTTTTCTAATCGTCGCGTTACCTATAAATTAGCCCAATTCCTCGAACACCGCCTTCATCAGGATCGGCAGGGCGAGGGTGGCGTCGGCGTAAACTTCGGCGAAGCGCCCGCCTTCGGCCGGGGCGACGAACTTGCCCCAACTGATCCCCTCGGAATACGTGCAGCCCGAGAGGCCGCCCCAGTGGACCGGCTCGGGGCAGATCCGCACGCCGTACTGGAAGCGCGGGCTGGGCAGCGTGATTCCCAGGCGGTCGGCCGTGATGTCGTAATAGGGGGCGACCTGCTGCGCCCAGTTGCGCGGCACGCCGCCGCCGATGGTCAGGATGCCCAGGCGCCTGGCGCGGCCGATCAGGCGGGCGTATTCCTGCAGGTCGAGAAAGGGATTATAAGGCGGGATGGCGCGAAAGACTTCGTCGGGCGTCACGCCATCGCGCTGGCCTTTCGCGAGGGCCTGGTTCATCGCCCAGGTCGAGAAGTCGAGGCCCATCTCGCTGTCGGTGAAGGCCGGGACGAAGACGGGAACGTTTTTGTTGAAGGCGCTGCGCAGCACGCCCGGCCCCTGGGCCAGCCGTTCGAGGCGTTCGCCCAGGGCGCGGCAGAAACGGGCCGAGGACCAGACGCCCTCGGGCGGCGGGGTTGTGCGCAGCACGTCGCCGACCAGTTCGGCCACGTCGTTGAGGTTGGACTCCATCTCCAACGTGTCGTAGACGCGGTTGTAACCCTGCTCGAAGAGCACCTCGTCGGACTTGGTCTCATCGTAGCGGTAGTGGGTTAGGCCGATCGATTCGGTCAGGCCGTGGGCCATGAGGGCGCCGGTGGAGACGACGGTCCCGACGATGCCGCGGTCGATCATCTCGCAGAAGATGCGGCCCTGCTTGGCGACGGTCATCGCCCCCGAGAGGGTCAGGACCACCAGGCAGTCGGGGTCGCGCGCCATCTCGAGGACGATCTCGAAGGCTTCGCCGAGTTGGCGGCCTGAGAATGCGGTGCGGCCCATGGCGCGCAGCAGGCCGGCGAACGAGCCGGCGGCGCCGAGATCGAGGCTTTCGAGCGGGACAAGTCCATCCCGTCGACCATCGTGAAGTTCACGAGGCGTCATTGAATTACTCCTGCGGTTGGCGCGGGGCGGTTGCGAGGCGCACGACAGCCGGGGCGGGATTCCCCATGCTCGTTCGGGCCGCCCGGCCCGGGCGAATCGGCGGGAAACTCCGCGCCGCCAGTCGTCTGTTCCACCCGTCTCAGCAGGCCGCGGAACCGGTCAGAGCGATCAGTTCGGCGGGCTGGTCGTCGATGAGGAATCTCGGGACGTCCCGGATCGAAACCTCACCCAGATCCACTTCATCGCGGATATACTGAAGCACGAGGCGTGGATCGGTTTTTCCGCAGGTGAAGATGTCCATGGCGATGAGCCCCAGTTCCGCGTAGGTATGTGCGGAACAATGACTTTCGTCGAGCATCACGATTGCCGTGAAACCAGGCGGCGAGTCTTGACCAAATTTGTAGCGGATTTGCGAGATGACGTTGGCCCCGGCGCGCCGGGCGGCGCGGGCCATGACGTCGAGGATGAGCGCGTCGTTGGTGCAGAGCTCGGACGCTACGTTTCGGCAATCAACCAGCAGATGGTGGCCCTTTTGCACTTCATAACCCCTCCCGGAATTTGGGTTTTTGCCAGCTCCGCCTTTGGCGGCCGCTCCCGGATGGAAGCGTTGGCGGGGGGCTCGGTCTGGCGCGCTTGCGGCTTTTTCCGAATCAGCCGCAAGATGGGTTATTCTAGGGTCCGATTCTCGTGTAAATCAATATCTTTTTACGAAA
The DNA here is from genome assembly GCA_023480605.1 of bacterium. Lineage (GTDB taxonomy): Bacteria > Sumerlaeota > Sumerlaeia > MVZB01 > MVZB01 > JAMCWS01. The sequence continues at coordinate 3,639 of JAMCWS010000091.1, read as the reverse complement.
AAATTAATTCCCGACCCATTTAGGCCAAGCCCAAAAAAATCAGTCCTCTTGTCATCATAACGTTGATGCCGGCCGGCGCGCGCGCGGCGGGCGCCCGGCTGGCCGGGCGTTGCGCCGCTATCCGGCCGGAATCGTCGAGGCGCGCGGCGGCCGGCGCACGCCGATTCGGTTTACGTTTGATCCTTGTCGCCGGTTTTGCTATCGTGTGGGCGTTTAAAACGCCCGGTCGACGGTTCGCGAACTGTTCGCCCCGAATTTTAACCCAAATTTTTCGCATGTAAGGAGACCCGACCCATGCCTTTAGTCCCGATGCGTCAAATCCTCGACGAAGCCGCCAAGGGCGGTTATGGCGTCGGGGCGTTCAACGTCAACAACATGGAACAAATCCAGGCGATCATGGAAGCGGCCAACGAGACCAACAGCCCCGTGATCATTCAGGCCAGCCGCGGCGCCCTCAAATACAGCCGCATGATTTACCTGAAGAAACTCATGGAAGCGGCTTGCGAGGAATATCCTCACATCCCCGTGGCCATGCACCTCGACCACGGCAACAGTCTCAAGACGCTTCAGGAAGCCATCGACTTGGGTTTCACCTCGGTCATGATGGACGGCTCGCTGGCCGAAGACGGCAAAACCCCCAACACTTATGAGCAGAACGTCGAGATCACGCGCAAGGCCGTCGAACTGGCCCATCCGCTGGGCATCACGGTCGAGGGCGAACTGGGCTGCCTGGGCGGCATCGAGGACGGCCACGGCGCCGGCCTTTCGGCCGACCAGGTCAACGACCACCTGACCGACCCCAGGCAGGCCGAGGACTTCGTGGCCAAAACGGGCCTGGACGCGCTGGCCGTCGCCATTGGCACCAGCCACGGCGCCTACAAGTCGGGCCGCAAGGACCCCAAGACGGGCGAGGTGCTGCCCCCGGCCCTGGCCATGGAACGCATTCACCAGATTCATCAGCGCATGCCCAACTGCCATATGGTCATGCACGGCTCCAGCTCGGTGCCCAAGGCACTGGTCGACATCATCAACCAATACGGCGGCAAAATGCCCGGCACCTTCGGCATTCCGATCGAACAGATCCAGGACGGCATCAAACACGGCGTGCGCAAGATCAACGTCGACACCGACAGCCGCCTGGCGATCACCGGCGCCATCCGCAAGGTCTTCTTCGAGAAACCCGAGAAGTTCGATCCGCGCGACTACTTGAAACCGGCGCGCGACGCCGCCAAGCTGGTCTACATCGAGCGGATGAAGGCCTTCGGCCAGGCCGGCCACGCCGGCGACTACACACCGATGACGCTCGACGAAATGAAGGCCGTCTACCGGAAGGCCCGGTAAGGATAAAGGCTGAAGGCCGGAGGCGAAGGCTTCAAGCCAGGAACTGGCGGATTCGCGTTCGTTAGACGAATGGCCCCTCGGTGCGAGGGGCCATTGGCGTTGAAGGGATTCGTGCCGATAACGAGACGCCCCCATTGCCCGTGTCCCCGCCGGCGTCGATAGCCTCCAGCCTGAAGCCTGAAGCTCTCCCCCCCAAAAAAAACCCCCCGTTTCCGGGGGGGCTTTTGTGATCCAGTCATGTTGGCGAGAACCGTTACCGAGGCACTCCCGAAATCAGGAACTCATCAGACAGATCGAAGCGCGAGCGAAAAGAAAATCGGTTAAAAAACACCGATTTTTGAGGCGGGGTAATCGGGTCACTCTCATGCCCGAGGAAGCTTTGGATAAGATTTTCCTTTTTGGCAGGCTAATCAATCAGGTAGGATTAACCCGCACCCCGATCTGTCCATGATACCCCAGTATCGTTGATTGTCCCTTTCACATGCGGAATCGGTTTCAACGTGATCCCCCCATTTTCGGGGAACCTCGTCTTGTTTTGTTGGCCATATATTAAGCAGGTGTCGTGCCAATTGTGACACCAGTGCATGATATGCACTCATATGATTCTGATTATTTGACTTATGAGCTTGATGCCGATTTAATTACGCTGGCTTTTCTCAAAACGAGACAGCGTTTTTGAGTCATATACGGCGATATTTGAGACAAAACCGTTGTGGATCACGACAATTTGACATCTTGACGCATCGACACCGTTTCGTTCGTCGTTCGGAGGCGGGGAAGACCCTTGCCGGGCCGGTTGGGCCCGTCGCCGCCGACTCGGTCAGCGCTTAGGCGCATGATTCCGTCCGGAAAAACGCTTTTCCGCTTTTCGAAGTCCCGTGACTGTGGTAAGCAGGGGGTTAAATCGCCGACAGCCCTGGAGGATTCCCATGAACGATACCCCGTCCGTCCGCTCGTCCGCCAATCCGGCCGCCGGAGCGCTTCTTGCCGGCCAGATGGCGATCGTCACCGGCGCCAGCCGGGGAATCGGCCGCGCCATCGCCCTCAGCCTCGCCCGGGCCGGCGCGGCGGTGGCCCTGGCGGCGCGCTCAGCGGGGGCGCTCGAAAGGCTGGCCAACGATATCGAGGCGCAGGGCGGGCGGGCCGTGGCCATCCCCACCGACCTGACCCGCGACAGCGACCTACCGGCGCTCGTCGAAACCGTCGTTACCGAACTGGGCGGCCTGTCAATCCTCGTGAATAACGCCGGCATGGGCGTCTACGGCGCGGTCGAACACACCACGAACGCCCAGTGGGACGCCATCATGACGGTCAACGCGCGGGCGCCCTTTATCCTCTGCCGCGAGGCGATCCCCCACCTGCGGGCGTCGGGCCGGGGGACAATCGTCAATCTTTCATCAGTGGTCGGCGTCAAGGGATACATCAACCAGGGCGCCTACACGGCCTCCAAGCACGCGCTGATGGGCCTATCGAAGGTTCTGGCGCAGGAAGTTCAGGCCGACGGCATCCGCGTTCACACGATCTGCCCCGGGGCCGTCGACACCGATATGGCCACCCAGGCGCGCCCCGATCTGGACCGCGCGTGCGTCATCCGGCCCGCGGAAATAGCCGAAATCGTCCTTTTCCTGCTCACGCATCGCGGAAACGCGGTCATCGACGACGTCCACGTGCGCCGCGCTTCCGGCGCCCCCTGGTTTTGAAGCGTCCTTTCCCTGGGAATAGACGCCCGGGCACGTGGGGTGCATTCAATCCTTGCCGTGCCATTCGGGCTTGGGGCCGTCCTCCAGCCAGGGGGAGGGCTTGACCGGCGTCACGGCCCAGGTTTTGCCGGAGTCGGTGCTCCACTTGCGGCCGTCTTTGTCGGGCAGATTGCGATATTGAAGCACCTCGCGCGGGAGCATCCGCACCTTGACCAGCCGTTCGAGCAATTGGGTCTTCTTTTCCGCGTATTCCGGGTTGTGATAAAGGTTGTGCTGCTCGCCGGGATCGTCCCTGAGATTAAAAATCTGGCCTTCATTACCTTTAGAAAAACGCGTCAACCGCCAGCCGTCGGCCGTGACGACCGAATCGACGCTGCCGATCGAGACCGCGACCTCCGGCCAGCCCGGCGAGCGGCCCCCGGCGCAAAGCGCGGCGAAGGACTTGCCTTCGCAGGGCGGCGTGCGCTCGACGCCGGCCCATTCGCAGAAGGTGGGGTAGAGATCCAGGGAACAGGAGAGCCGGTCGACCGGCGCCGCCTGGCGCACGGGACCGCCGGCGACGACGAGGGGGCAGCGGATGCCGGTGTCGTAATGCGGC
>JAMCWS010000296.1:2619-6947 GCA_023480605.1 bacterium | reverse complement strand
CGTAGATGTATCCCCCCCGTGGGGAAGTCGGGCCCCGGCAGCTTTTTCATCAGGTCGCCCAGCGAGCAGTCGGGGTTGTCGATCATGAGGTGCAGGGCGTCGATCGTCTCGCCCAGGTTGTGGGGCGGGATGTTGGTGGCCATGCCGACGGCGATGCCGGCCGAACCGTTGACCAGCAGGTTGGGGAAGGCCGCCGGCAGCACCAGCGGTTCCTGGAAACGCCCGTCGTAGTTGGGCGCGAACTCGACCGTGTTCTTGTCGATATCCTGGAGAAGCAGTTCGGAAATGGCCGACAGGCGGCATTCGGTGTAGCGATAGGCCGCCGCCGAGTCGCCGTCGACCGAACCGAAGTTGCCCTGGCCGTCGATCAAGGGGTAGCGCAGGTTCCAGTCCTGGGCCATGCGCACGAGCGAGTCGTAAACGGCCGAGTCGCCGTGGGGATGATACTTCTTGAGCACCTCGCCGACGACGCCGGCGCACTTGCTGTGGGGCTTGTTGTGCAGCAGGCCCTCGTCATACATGGCGTAGATGATGCGCCGGTGGACGGGCTTGAGGCCGTCGCGCACGTCGGGCAGCGCCCGGCCGACGATGACGCTCATCGAATACTCGATGTAAGACGCCTGCATCTCGTCGTCGATGTTGACCGGCTGAATGTTCTCACGATTCATTTCCTGCATGGGTTCAAATATCCTTTTAGCGTCGTGTCATTTGGCTGCCTGTTTCCATCCTGCGGGTGTCCGTATACTATATAAGCTGCCCCTTTGGCTTTCGCAAAGGTTCACCACCTGGATCTATATGGTCGAGGCCTGTATTTGCCAAACGCACTTAGTTCGGATTCCGTGGGCTCTTTATTGAGCCGCCGAGTCAAGTGAATGATTTCCAAAAGTTGCACTTCATCGTCAATATGTTTTCTGTTGCCATTGTGCCTGTTAAGCGGCAGTCCTGCTGCTGCTTTTGCCCTGTCCCAAGTGCCAAAATGATACCTTACGGTTGTATATCCATAGTTGCCGTAACGCTCGTATTCATTCTGGATTATCGCGTCATTTTTGACAAATGCCGCGACTCGCCGCATGTCCTGAACGATCTGTTCCGAGGTATTCATATCGGCCTGCCTGAGTAAGGCGTGATTCTCTTCCCGCCGCTCTCAGATCGCTCTCACAAGGCTCCGGATCAACTCCAATACTGATCCACGGGTTTTGCCCTGGATTATGCCAAGGTCTCCCCTGCAGGGCTCTATTCTCTCACCGCCCTGGCCGTTATTATATGCCACCCATTGTGGCTGCCACAATATGAACATCATATCCCAATCATCTCGCTATCTAGTTCACGTTGCACCTCGGATTTTCCTCATCGTTATTTCAATAGATCAGCCCGCTGCAGCGGGCGCCTCGTTAGCACCGGCCTTCAAGCCGGTGGCGGGGGGGCCATTAATTTTCCCAGCCGGCTTCTTCCCGGCTGTCCGGCTTCAACCATTTGCGCCTCGATTTCGCGTTCATCCGCTCCAGGGCCTCCCGTATCGTTCCCTGGCGATGACGCTCCTTTTGGTTGACAATATACCGAGTGACGGCGCCAAGGTGACGTTTGGCGAAACTCACGACGCCATACCCCCGCTGCCATCTGATGAAATCCTTGCCCAATCGCTCGTACAATTCATGAGAAGCGGAGCCCTTGATTTTGCCGACCAACTCACTGGGCGTAATGAAGGGCTCGATTTGGATAGCCAGATGAACGTGATCGCTTGTGCCCCCAACTCCCTTGAGATAGACGCCGTCGGTCCTGCGGATGTAATCTTTGATGAATTGATAAGGTAATAGTTCAGCCGCGTCGGTAATCATCGGATGGGATTCCAGGCAATGCCCAGTAATGTGCAGGAAAATTTCGGAGAAAACATGGAAGTTCTTAGGCATCGGCCGAAGCCCTTGCCTTCTCGGATTCAGGTCGCCTCTATGGTCAAAAGTTACCTTCTCGGGTTCAGGTCGCCTCCATGGTCAAAAGTTACCTTTTCGGATTCAAGTCGCCTTCGTGGTCAAAAGTTACCTTCTCGGGTTCAGGTCGCCTTCATGGGCGAAGGTCGCCTTCATGGGGCCGGGTCGTCTTGCTGGCTTGAGCGTGCCCTCGGCAGACTTTCACGGGGGCGTGACGCAGACCGATGAACCGGGCCGATGAACCCCTTTATTCATCCTATATTTGGCGTGGATTCTCAATGCCCGAATTGCCAGTCAATACCCGTCAGGGGTAGGCCTGCCAGTTGCTGACGGCGTTGCTCGTCACGATGGCCAGCGTTTCGCCTGTTGCGTCGCTCAGGTTGGGATCGGTCAGGCTGATCGCCCGGAGCTGGTAATCGCCGGGCGGAAGCGAGGGCACCCGTGCTTGGCAGATGCCGTAGCCGCCGGCGGAGGCGTCCGATCCCAAATCGGCCGCCTTCGCGCCGCCGCGCCAGAGTTCGAACTTGAGGCCGGTGCCGGCCGTGGCGACGTTGCTCATCCATTCGATTTCGGCCGTCTGACCGGTGCGCCAGGCGTCGCCGTCGGCCGGCCGCAGCAGGCGGATGTCGCGCCCCGATGCGGGATCGGGCCTGAAGCGCGGCGACATCGCCGTGGCCAGCGCGCCCCCCGCCGACTGCGCGTTCCATTGCGCCCAGTTCCAGGTCCACAGCATCCAGCCGCTGAAACCGTAATCGACCGAATGGGCCTGGTGGGCGATCAAGGCGGCGGCGGCCTCCTCGATCGTCGGAAAAAAAGACGCGTAGGCCCAAAATTCACCCATGATCAGCGGTTTGTCGAGGGTCAGACGGTCCAGTTCGGCCGACATCATGTCAATGTCGAAATGGTAGACCGGCTCGACGATGGCCAGCGGCGAATCGTGGATGCTGATGGCGTCGACCCAGGGAGACTCATTTAATGCCGCGATACGCAGGGGCTGGTGCTTGTCGGGCAGGTAGGGATAGTCGATGACGCCGGTGTAGCCGCCCCCGTTGGCGTCGCAAAAGCCCGTCACCGCCGACCGGCCGCCGCTGTAAGGGGTGAATGTGCTGGCGATGAGCGTCAGGCCGGGGTAGGCGGCCTTGATGGGCGACCCGATCCGTTCGAGCCAGTAAAGCACCATGTCGTCGGCGAGTTGCTGGCGGTTGTTGGCCGGGTCGGCCGGGTCCATGTTATAGGTCCGCTTCTGGCCCAGCGTGATCGTGAGCCGGCCCTGCCGGATTGAGAACGGCGGCTGATCGGACGTCAGGTACGGCTCGTTCAGCGGCTCGAGCGCGAAGGCGTGGTCGGCGAATAACGAAGGGTCGCGCTGGGAGATGCCATCGAGCACGTCAAGCAGGTAGCGCGCCTCGGCGTAGTGGAGCCCCTTGTGGATGAATATAATGTTGTCGCCACCGGCGAGCAGCGTCTTGCTGATGGTGTGAATCAGGCCCGATCCGGCGGGAAACTCGATCTTGGCGGCCATGTAGGTGGGGTCGTAGATCGGCGACGCCGGCCGGCGCACCTCGTCGACGAGATCGTAATATGAGGGCGGAACCAGGCCGCCGGCGAGGATGACGAACAAGCCATGGGCGCGGGCGCGGCGCAGAAAGTCAACCAGGTTGTCGAGATAGATCGGATCGATGCGAAGCGCGCCGCCGGGCGGGGGCGGATTGGGCGCAACGAATGTCCGCAAGCCGTTGTATCCCAACGCCTGCATCCGGGCGAAGTCGTTTTCGACCGCCGCGGCGTCGTAATGGGCGGGCCAGAGCGTCACCACCGTGGAATCCATGGCCAGCGGCGGGTAAAGGTATAAAACCGGCTCGTTGCCGACAACGACGTAGTTATTACCGCGCAGCGGGCTGGGCAGCGCCGCCGCCCGGGCAAAGCCCGGCGCAAAAAGGGTGATCGTCAGAACGAGGCATGCGGCGCGGCATGCGGCGCAACATGTGGCGCAACATGCGGCGCAATATGTGGCGCGACATGCGGCGCGACATGACACGCGCCTCAATCGACCACGCCCGGTCGGCGCGTCGCCGTATGAATTGGATTTCATGAACTTCGTAACGCGTCCCTTGGAATACTACCGACCAGCCGCCCAGCCCGGGATCACGGAAGCGGATCTACGTCGAACCGAGCGTTGACGATGCGCCGACAAGGGGCGCTGGATTCGTCGGGCATATCGGGCAGCAGGCGGCCGGCAATGACGCTCACTAATTAATTGATATAAGACGTTTTGCCCAAGTCCGGAAGGCCGGCCTTCCTGCCGGCTTTCCGGGTCGCTCCGGCCCGCCGGCGCGGCGGGCGCGTCTGAACATCTTGCAAAAGGCGAGTTCAATGACATGAGGCGGCATCGTTGTCTTTTCA
>JAMCWS010000296.1:455-2609 GCA_023480605.1 bacterium | reverse complement strand
GCCGACAAGGGGCGCTGGATTCGTCGGGCATATCGGGCAGCAGGCGGCCGGCAATGACGCTCACTAATTAATTGATATAAGACGTTTTGCCCAAGACGTCAATCCTGACCGGATGCGGCCTTAACTCGGCGATCCGCCATGGCTTGAAACGCCCATTGGCCAGTTACTTGTCGCCCTGGCGTTCCGCCGGCCGTTCGTCGGCGATCGCCGGGGCGCCGGCAGGGCCACGGTAGGCGAGATTCTTAACGGCGACGCCGCCGGCGCCGGGGGCCGTCCGGGCGTCGATCGCGATGCCGGCGGCCGTCTCGGGCCGGGCCGAGTCGATCGCCAGATTCTCGATCAGGATCCCTTCAGCGTTTCGGAGAGTGATCGCGGCCGTCTTGAGCCCCATTTTGGCGTCGGGGCCAAGGCGGATGGCATTGTTCTTCAGGTTGATATCGGTCGCCGAACCGATGGACACGGCGGCGGTGCGCACGTTCTCGAACGCGTTGTTATCGATCCGGATGCCCCGAATCGGGCGGCCTTCGGCCGGGCCGCGCGTCGACTGGCTCACGATCCTGATCGTCCCGCTCAACGGATTGTCGCCGTAATGACCCGTGTAGGCAACGCCCCGAAAGACGTTGTTGCGGATAAGGAGGCCGCGGCTGGGAGGGCCTTGCTGCCAGACGGAGATTTCATTGTCGAGGACGATGGCCCAGCCGCCAAGGCGGTCGAAAAGGTTGTTTTCGACCACCCCGTCGATGGAATTGATAAATACGCCATAGCGCCGGCTGAGACGGAAGATGTTGTTGCGGATCGCCGACCCGGCGCCGCAGCGCGAAAGGTTGTAAATCAGGTCGCCGAAATCCGGTTTTTCGCCCGGTTGAACGCCGGGCACCGGCCGGTCGAATTGGATCCGCCAGGCGCCGCGCCCTGCCCGCCGCGTCTGGGCGGCCGTGACGTCGGCGCGCACGCGGCCGGCGCGCGCGTCATAGACCTCGAGCCGATCTCCCGGCTCGATGCGGCCGCCCCGCGCGGCGACAATCTCGGTGGGCGAAATCACTTCAGCCACCTGGGCCGGCCGGTTGTAAATGTTGATCGCGTCGTCGGCCATCCCCTCGAACAGGCAGTTTTCGACCCGCGGCCCCTCGGGGTTGTCGGGGCAGTGCAGGCCGTCGGAATCGCTTGAAATCAGGCGCGTCGTTCCCGGCCGCCAGCAAACCTGGTAGTTCCTGATCCGCGTCCCCCGGCAGCCCGACACGACGGCGCACAGCCCCGGAGAGGCATAGACCGTGACGTTTTCGAACGCGCAGCCTTCGCTGTTGGTTATCGCCAGCGTGCCGCCGGACAGACGGGCCAGGTGAACGAAGCGGTCGCCGGGGGCCATGGCGCCCACGTTGTGGGCGTGTTCGGGCGCGGGATGCAGGCGCCAGCGGCGGTCGCCCAACGGTTCCCAGCTCTTGATGAAAACGTTGTCGGGGGCGTGTTCCTTGAGATGCCGTTCGGCCGGATCAAAGATCATTCCCCACCGGCCGTAAGGCTCCTCCGTGGCGGCGAAATACGGCTGATCCAGCGCGGGATAACCCGCTTCGAGCTCCAGGTCGAACGTCTTGCCGGCCTTGTCCGCGGCCACGATACGCCCCTGGGTGAAGGGAAGCGGATCATAATCGACCGCGAAGCCGGCCGCCGTGACCGACCGGCTCCGGTCGACGATCAGGCAGTAATTTGCCGGATTGGTGACGACCAATTCGGTTTGTGCGCCCGCGCCGCGCAGCGTCAGCCCGTCGGCGCCGCGAATGGCGAGTGGCCAGTTGCCGCCCTGGTGGGCGGCCAGGCGATAGCGACCGGCCTCGAGCACGACTTCAGCCCCCGGACCGGCGGCGATGGCCGCCTGGATGGCCGCCTGAATAGCGGGCGCGGCGTTTTGATCCCCGTTCGGCACGGCGCCGTAATCGCGCGCGCGAAAGACTTTGCCGCCGCCGTCGGGTTGCGCCATGCCGGTATTCGCCGCCGCCAGCAGGAGCCCCGCGATGATGAAAAGACAACGATGCCGCCTCATGTCATTGAACTCGCCTTTTGCAAGATGTTCAGACGCGCCCGCCGCGCCGGCGGGCCGGAGCGACCCGGAAAGCCGGCAGGAAGGCCGGCCTTCCGGACTTGTGCACGCCGATCTAC
>JAMCWS010000296.1:0-445 GCA_023480605.1 bacterium | reverse complement strand
AATGCCAGAAATTGAAGCGACCCCGGCCGGGGCCGCCCCGCCTTGTGCCCTGGCGCTCGCGGTCGCTGTCGCGCGGCGGGGCGTTCCTGCCGACCTCGAGGACCAGGCAGCCGTTTTCGACGCGATGGGGAACCACTTCGCCGCGACTGCCGGGCACGCGGCCGGTGCTGACCACCTCCACCGAACCGGGCAAGCCGGCGGCCGGCACGCGCAAGGCGCCTTGGCCGGAGCCCATGATTTCGAAGATGGCGCCGCCTTCAACGCGCCGTTTCTCGGCCACCGGCGCCCAGGCTACGGACTGCAGCGGCTGGTCGGCGAAGACCCACTCGCGGCCGTCGATCCTGACCGATTTACAGGCCGAGCCAGAGAAAGCCTCGAGGTTGCCCTGGCCGTCGAGACGGAAGGCCATCGCCGACTCGCCGTCGTAATCGACCGTGTGGCCGGC
>JAMCWS010000241.1 GCA_023480605.1 bacterium | reverse complement strand
GGATAGCCGGTCGGAGGTTCGACGATATGTCGCCGGGGAGATGGCCACCCAGGTCATCTCCTCAACTTGCCTGACATATCCGAGATCCTCCTGATGCCTTAAAAAACCCAACCCTCCCCAGGCGGGAAGCCGTAGCTAACTCGACAAGGCCCTTTGTCCATTTCACGCTGAAGCAGTACACATTTCACCCGACAGTTGGAGACAGCGCCGTTCCGATTTCTTTGTTTTTCGTGTGTTTTCGTGTCCTTTCGTGGCTAATATTCCCTTTCTTGTATCTATTCGGATTCCTCTTCCTTGCGGCGCTTGGCTTCGGCGATGATCTTCTCCTGCACCTCGCCCGGCACGCGCTCGTAGTGGTCGAATTCCATCTCGAACACGCCCCGGCCCTGCGTCAGCGAGTTGAGTTGCCGGCTGTAAGTGTAAAGCTCGCTCAGGGGCACCTGCGCCTCGATCACCTGTTTCTTGCCCGAGTGGTTCATGCCCAGGATGCGGCCGCGACGGCCGTTGAGGTCGCCCATCACGTCGCCCATGTATTCCTCGGGCACGGTGATTGTGGCCTTGTAGATCGGCTCGAGGATGATGGGACCGCAATGGGGGATCACGTTCTTGAAGGCCAGCGAGGCGGCAATCTTGAACGCCATGTCGGAAGAGTCGACCTCGTGGTACGAGCCATAATAGCAAGCGGCCTTGATATCAACCGTCGGACTGCCGGCGAGCACGCCTCGCTCCAACGACTCGATCAGGCCCTTCTCGATGGCCGACTTGTAGTTGGTCGGGATGACGCCGCCCACAACCTCCCAGACAAACTCGAATCCGCTGCCCTCGGGCAGCGGTTCGAAGCGGACGTGGCAGTCGCCGTATTGCCCGTGGCCGCCCGACTGCTTCTTGTGTTTGCCCTGGCCTTCGCCCTTCTTGGTGATCGTCTCGCGGTAGGGCACGCGCGGGATTTCCAGTTCGGCTTCGACCTTGGCCAGGTCTTTCAGGCGCGCCACCGATGTCTGCAAGTGCATCTCGCCCATGCCCGAGAGGATCGTCTGGCGGATATTGGCGTCCCGGTAGAGGTTGAGCGTCGGGTCCTGCTCCATGAGGCGATGGAAGCCGACGCCGACCTTGTCTTCGTCGGCGCGCGACTTGGCCGTGACCGCCATGAAGGCCGTCGGCTTGGGGGTCGCCAGCGGCGAGATCGTGAGGGGCGCCGCGTTGGCGTCCGTCAACGTGTCGCCCGTGCGGCACGACTCGATCTTGGCCACGGCGCCGATGTCGCCGGCGGCCAGCTTGTCGATCGCTTCGCTCTTCTTGCCCTTGCAGCTCAGCAGGTGGGCAAACTTCTCGGTCTTGTTCTGGTTGACGTTCCGCAGCGGCAGCTCGCCGTTGACCGTGCCCTGGAGAACCTTGAAAAAGCTCATGCGGCCGACGTAAGGGTCGATGATCGTTTTGAAGATGTGAAGGACAACGGGGCCGTCGGGCGATATCTTCAGCGTCTGGACTTCCTCGCTGCCCGGCATCGTGTACTCATAGCCCCGGTTCTGGCTCGGGTCGGGCATGCACTGGGCGATGAAGTCCAGCAGCGGACGAATGCCCTTGAGCGTGGCGGCGGATCCGCCCAGCGCGGGCACGATCCGTCCTTCGGCGATGGCGCCGCGCAGCCCCTGGAGAATCTCCTCGGGTGTCAGCGCTTCATCTTCGAGGAACTTCATCATCAATTCATCGTCGCCCTCGGCGGCGGCTTCGATCATCGCGGCCCGCGCCGCCTGGACTTCATCCGCCATGTCGGCGGGAATGTCCTCGAAGGTGACCTTCTGGCCGTCCTCGACGACCCGCTTCATCCGGATCAGATCGACAACCCCCTTGAATTCGAGCGCTTCGCCCACGGGCAGCGTCACCGGCACAAGGCGCGCCCCCAACTCGCTCCTGACCTGGTCCAGCGTTTTTTGGAAGGAGGTGTGCTCCTTTTCGAGTTTGTTCACGAACACCGCCCGCGGGAGATTGTATTCGTCGGCATACTGCCAGGCGAATTCGGCCCCCGTGCCGACCCCGCCGGTGGCGTCGACGACCAGCAACATGGCCTCGGCGGCGCGGAGGCCGCTCTTGATCTCCCCGACGAAATCGCGAAAACCGGGCAAATCCAGCAGGTTGATCTTCCGGCCGTCGTGTTCCGCCGGGATGACGCTCGCCTGGATCGAGCAGTGGCGGCGCGCCTCTTCCGGGTCGTAGTCCGAAAGGGTCGTGCCGTCGTCGGTCCGGCCCAGCCGGTCGCTTTGCTTGAGGGTCCAGAGGATCGCTTCAGTCAGGCTGGTCTTGCCCGAGGCGGTGTGCCCCGCCAGGGCGACGTTTCGAATTTGGGGGGACTCGTAAGACTTCAACGCTCGGTCTCCTTCTCGCGCCGGGGGTTTCGTTGGCGATGATTCGGCGCCGCCCGGCGCCGAACCGTATACACAAACAAAGACAACAATATAATGTGTGCCGAAGGCACCCGCAAGCGGATTATGCCCCCGCGCATTTCGAGGTGGGGGACGATTTCGCGGACTGGTATGAACGGTCTGAGGCCCAGGTCCGGCCTCCTCGGCTCGGAGGCTGTATGCGTGATCGTAATCGTATGCGTGATCGTGATCGTGATCGCGATCGTGATCCAAACACCGGCTTCGCGTTTAAACGCAATCACGAACCCGCGTTCCGGGGCGATTGGGTGGATTAAAACCGTCGCGGCCGCGGCACCGGCGCATCGCGTGGCGCGTGGTTGCGCTCAACGGCATGGCTCACCGATACAACGTCCATCCCGTCGCGGCGCTGAGCGGCTCCGGGCTTTCATAAGCGCCGATGTCCGGCGGCCCGACGCGCGGATGGCCCGCGATGTCGGTGGCGGGCGCGGCGTCGGCCAGTGCGCCGTCGATGCAGCGCGAAACCGGCTGCAGAGCGAGCCCGTCGTCCCCGGTGCGCCAGACGCCGTCGGAACCGGCGGGGTTGGCCGCGTCCGCAAAAAGCGGATCTTCTATCGTGTTGCCGCCTCCGTCGGTGCCGAGGACGGTGTTCCAAAACTCGCCGCTTCCCCCGCTGCCCTCGATGACGCAGTGGCTGAAGGTCGGACCGCCGTTACTGTAAATTTCCGGACCTTCCGTCGCGTTGTCGCCCCAGAAAATACAGTTGGCGATCGTCTGTGCGCCACCCGTGTTATACAACGCGCCGCCCCAGCCGTAAGCGCCTTCAGCCTTGTTGCCGTTGAACGTGCAGTTGACGATTGTCGCCGTGTTGGAATAGTTGCCCATCGCGCCGCCATAACCGATGGTGGCCGTATTGCCGGTGAAAACGCAATTGCGCACCATCGCCGAACCGCCGACGCTTGCCATCGCACCGCTATTGCCCGACGAATTGCCGCTGAAGACGCAATTCGCCGCCGTGGGTGAACTTATATTGCTCGTTATCGCGCCGCCGTTGCCGCCGTCACCCGCCGTGTTGCCGCTGAAGGTGCAATCGGTCGCCGCCGGCGAGCCTCCATAACTATATATTCCGCCGCCGTCGCCCCCGGCCGTATTATTGTTGAACGTGCAATTCGTCGCCGCCGGCGAACCGTAGGCGTTATACATCCCGCCGCCGCTGAGCGCCGTGTTGCCGGTGAAAACGCAATCGGTCAGCGCCGGCGATGCGTAGACGTTGAACAACCCGCCGCCGTAGGTGGCGGTCGAGTTGCCAGCAAATGTGCAACCGGCCACCAGCGGCGACGATTTGAAGTTATACATGGCGCCGCCGCCGTCGCCCGCCGCATTGCCGCTGAACAGGCAGTGGGCGATCGTCAACGTCGTGACGGAATCGTTGACCATGCCGGCGCCCTCGGTGTCGTCGGCGTTGCCGGCCGTGATCGTGAATCCATCCAGAACGGCGTTGGAGCTGCCGCTAACCACGTGTTTGACGTTATCCGAGACTTCCCCTTGCACGCCGATGTCGCCGCTTAAAACCGTTGGATGGTCCGTCCAGTTGCGTTCCTCTCGCGCCGCCTCGCCGCCGCCGAAGCCGCCGTAGATCGCCACGCCCGCCGTCATCACGAAAGATTCGGACCGGTCCGTTCCACTGGTCGGCTTGTAGACGCCGGCGGCGACCCAGATTTCGTCGCCCGGCTGCGCGGCCGCCAGGGCGGTTTGCAGGCTGGTATACGCGTCGTTCCACGAGGCGCCGTTGCCCGCCCCCGTGGCGCCGGCGGCGACCCGGATCACGCCTGCCCAGGCCCTGGGGGCCGAACCCAGCAGCAGCACCGCCGCCAGCCCGATGGCGCGAACGAACAGAACTTCAAACTGACTCGATTTCCTTCCATGACGCATGGCTCCGGCTCCCCAATCCATCAATATTCGTAAAATCGGTAAATCCGGCGACGCACATGGCAGGATACTAAGAAAATACGAAAATATCAACCAGGATACGATCGGCCTTCGCGGCGCGCCAACGCCACCGGGCCGCCCGGCGGCGCAGCTTTCCATTGAATCGCCCGGCCGCATGCGGTTCAATGGAGTAGTTTTTGCCGGATCGCCGCACGCCAAGCGGGCGGGGAAGGACGGATGTGTCATGAGTCAGTCGGGCCAGGGAATCGACGTGTTCGGGGGACGAAACCATCGGCCCCGTTACCGCCTGATCGCCTGCGAGGTCATGTACCGCGAGTGTTGCTACGCCGCGGCCGTCTCGCGCAACGTCGTCGACCTGCATTTCACCAGCCAAGGGTGGCACGACCTTAAGAGCGCGACGATGTGCGAACGCGTCCAGGCCGAAGTCGACGCCGCCCCGAAGGATCGCTACGCGGCCCTTCTGCTGGGGTTCGGCCTCTGCAACAACGGCATCGTCGGCCTGCGGGCGCGCGACCTGCCCCTCATCATCCCCCGCGCCCACGATTGCATCACCTTCTTCATGGGCTCGCGCGAGGCGTATCAACGTCACTTCGACGCCAACGGCGGCGCCTATTACCTGACGACCGGCTGGATCGAGCGCGACAAGGAAAACATCGAAAATACGATGGGCGACGAAAACAACATGCTGCGCCAGATGGGCCTTAATCGTTCCTATGAAGAAATGGTCGCTCAATACGGTGAAGAGAACGCCAAGATGATTTTCGCCACGATCGGCGGCCTGCATAACTACCGTCAGTTCACCCACATCGACATGGGCGTGGCCCCCGAGGTCGAGGCCGAGGTCGGCCGCGCCGGGCGCGAGGAAGCCGGGCGCCGCGGCTGGACGTTCGAAATTATCGCCGGCCGACTCGACCTGTTGCGCGCTTTGACCGACGGCCCCTGGCCCACCGACCGCTTTCTCACCCTCGAGCCCGGCCAGACCGTCCAGCCCGCCTACGACGGGCGGATCATCCAGGCGGGAGAATGAACGGGAAAGCCCACCCCATGCGCCATTCAATATAAACACGCCAACTTGCGATTCGAAAATATCAAGCTGAAGCTTGAGCTCCGAACACGGCTCTTGGCCTCGCGCCGCTTTTATTCACTCGGTATTTTTGCGTCTTGGCGGCCCAATTCGGTTGCGGCTACGCCGCGCTCGTGTTTGCCCTATCCCGGGGCAGGCGCGTTGGACTTTATTTGCCCAGGCGTTTGATCGCCCAGGCGGCCGTGGCGGGAGGGGTGAGCTGCCCGTGGAAGCCTTCGTAAACTTCCACCTCGTAACCCAGTCGGGCCAGTTCCTCGGGCTGCCAGCGCGACCGGTGGCGCTGAAGGGCGTTCTGGTCCAGGTCATCCTGCGGCACGTCGCCGATGGGCACGAACAGGACGATGCCCCGCGAAACGAAGGTTTCCAGTTGAACGAGCAGGCGCAAAGCCTCGCGCCGGGGAAAATGCTCGAGCACGTCGATCATCAGCGCCAGGTCGGCTTCGCGCGCGACGAAGGTTGAGAAAATCGATTCGATGCGGACTTCGCGGATGTCGTGGTGGGCGGCGCGCACGGTCTTTTCGCGCAACCGGTAAACGTAGGGAATGAAGGCCTCGACCGATATGAGGCGCCGCCACGGAATCTCAAGCACTTGGCGGGCGATGACGGTGTCGGCCGGGCCGCAACCCAAGTCCATGCAGGTCAGGCGCGTCAGGTCGCCGAAAATACCTTCCAGGCGGCGGGTCAATTCGGCCCCTTCGGCGAACGGGAACGTGTCGAGCGGATGGGTGAGGATGCGGCCCGCCGCGGGCCGACCCAATTGCTGATATGCCCACCAATCCCAAATCGCCCTCGCCCACGCTCGCTTCCGGAGTCTGGTCTGGCGCCGCGGCGCGCCGTCGCGGGGCGCTTCTCCGCCAGCCGGCGGCGCCCCCCAGACGCCGCATCTTATAGATCCGCTCCGGCGGCGTCAAGCGCCGCATATGCGCGTCGGGTCACCGCGGCGGCGGCAAGAAATGAGTCGGCAAACGCCGCCCCGGCCGCTATCATACAGCGACGTTTGACGGGATTCGGGCTATCGCGAATGGCAACGCCGCCGCACACCCTCTCGGACGATGATCGCCTGATGGCCAGGCTGGCCGAAGACCAGCCGGCGGCGCTCGAGGAACTCATGCAGCGCTGGCAGACGCCGCTGTTCCGTTTCATCCAGCGAGCCGTGCGCGACGCCGACGTGGCCGAGGAACTGACCCAGGATACGTTCCTGCGTCTCTGGCGGGCGCGCGGCCAGTATCGCCCCGGCGGGCGTTTCGCTTCCTGGCTTTTCCGGATCGCCTCGCGCCTGTGTCTCGACCACTACCGCCGCCAGTCGCGCCGTCCCACCCTGGTGGGCGACGACGACTTTCCCCCCGTCAGCGCTCCCGCCGACGATCGCCCCGACCGCGGCGTCCGCGAGGCCGAATTGATCGCCACGCTCGACGCGGCGCTGGGCCGCCTGCCGCTCAACCAGCGTCTGGCCCTGGAGATGGTGTGCTTCGAGGAGATGAGTTATCGCGAGATCGCCGAGGCACTCGATTGTTCGGTCGGCGCGGTCGAACAGTTGATCTTCCGCGCCCGCCGCGCCCTACGCGAACGGCTGGGCGATTACCTGGCCGG
>JAMCWS010000234.1:2307-7014 GCA_023480605.1 bacterium | reverse complement strand
GATGAACGAGGACCAGGCGGCCGGCCTGCGCGCCGAGATACCCATCCCGCGCCTGCCCGACTGGAGCGACAAACAGCGACTGGACACCGAAAAGGAACTGGCCGGTTTTTACCTTTCGGGCCACCCAGCCGATCCCGGCCAGCGCCAAGATAATGGAACCGATCTTCCGCACTTTCCGCGTCCTTCTCGTCCCATCGGCCTAATAGGTCCCATTCGTCCCATATGTCCCGCGCCCCTCATGTGCCGCCGCGCGCGCTTCAGTCCTCGTCGTCCGGGCCGCCGTTGCGGCTGGGGCGCGGGACGAACCGCAGGGCGCTGACTGGTTCCGCATCCTGGAGTTCGCGGATGAGGGGCGTGCACGGCGCGATGCCGTGACCGTTGCCGGCCTCGACGCGCAGTTCGCCCTCGCCGTCGCGCAGCAGGATCCACAACCGCCGCCGTCCCTTGTGGCGAACGATGATCTCCCGCAGGCGCGTCAGCGTGGCTTCGCTCACCGCCCGCCAGGGCACCTGCACCTCGATGGCGCGGATGCGTTCGGCGCGCACCACATCGATCGCCTTGGCCTCGTTCACCAGGATCTTGTTCGTGTCGCGGTAGTGGTCGATCCGCCCGCGCACCCAGATCACTTCGCCTTCCCGCAGCACTTCGCGGCAGCGGGCGAAAACATCGGAAAAGAGGGTGCACTCGATGGTCCCCGTCATGTCCTCGCATTCGACGAAGGCGAACATCCGCCCATTCTTGTCGACCCGGGGGACGAGGCGCGTGATGAGGCCTACCCATTCGATTTCCTCGCCCTTGCGCAAGTCGGCGGCCTGGGCGGCCGTGGCGGTCGAAAAGGCCGCGAAATCGGGCTCGAAGCGCTCGAGCGGGTGGCCCGAAAGGTAAAAACCGGCCAGTTCCTTTTCGGTGTCCAGTCGCTGTTTGTCGCTCCAGTCGGGCAGGCGCGGGATGGGTATCTCGGCGCGCAGGCCGGCCGCCTGGTCCTCGTTCATCATGTCGAAGAGTGAAGTTTGCGAGTCGTCGTCGGACTTGCGCGCCGTGCCGGCCAGTTCCATCAGTCGCGGCAGGACGGCCAGCAGGCTGGGGCGGTTGTGACCGAGCGAGTCGAACGCGCCGCACTTGACCAGGCACTCCACCGTGCGGATGTTAAGGTATTTCTTGTCGCAACGGGCGACGAAATCCTGCAGCGACCTGAACGGCCCGCCCTCGCGCCGCTCCTCGAGGATCGCGCTGATGGCCGCCTCGCCCACCCCCTTGATGGCCGCCAGTCCGAATCGGATGCTCTCGCCGTCGGGCGTGAAAAAGACGCTCGATGTGTTGATGTCGGGCTGGCGGATGGCGATTCCTTCCTCGCGCGCCTCGGCGAAATACTGGGCGATCTTGGCGTCCTCGCCGCCGATTTCGTTGGTGATCAGCGCCGAGTAGAAATCGACCGGGTAGTGCGCCTTGAGCCAGGCCGTCTGGACCGAAATAACGGAATAAGCCGCCGCGTGGCTTTTGTTGAAGCCGTATTCCGCGAACTTTTCCATCGTATCGAAAACGCGGGTGGCGACATCCTCGTCAATGCCATTGCGCTTGGCGCCTTCGATAAAGATGTGGCGCTGTTTCGCCATCTCCTCAACTTTTTTCTTGCCCATCGCCTTGCGCAGGATGTCGGCGCCGCCAAGCGAATAACCCGCCATGACCTGGGCGACCAGCATGACCTGCTCCTGATACACGAACATCCCATAGGTCTCGCTGAGGATCGGCTCCAAGCAAGGGTGCTCATAAGTGATCTTGATGAACTCCGGAATGCTGGCCATTGGCCCCGGCCTGTAGAGCGAGGTGATCACCGCAAGGTCGCTGAACTTGGTCGGTTTGAACTCGGTCAGCAACTGGCGCATCCCGGCCGACTCGAATTGAAACAGGCCCATCCCCTTGCCGGCCTGAAGGAGCTTGTAGGTTTTCTCGTCTTCCAGCGGGATTTTGTCGGGGGTCAATTGCAGGTAAAACCGCTCGTTGACGGTCTTGAGGCACTTGTCGATCAGCGTCAGGTTCTTCAGCCCCAGGAAATCCATCTTCAGCAGGCCGATCTCCTCCACCTCGGTCATCGTATACTGGGTGGCGATCATGGCCCCTTCTTCGGAGGGCTTGTAGAGGGGGATGTGATCGATGAGGGGCTGGTCGCTGATGACGACGCCGGCGGCGTGGGTTCCCGGTTGGCGGATGGCGCCTTCGACCCCCCGGGCACGCTCGATCAACTCCCTGACTTCCGGGTCGCCCTGGCAGAGCTCCTTCAGTTCGGCCGACTCCATGTCCCTGTGGTCGGGATCCTCGCCCAGCACCGCCTTCAGGGTGACCTTGGGCCCTCCGGGCACCAGCTTGGCGATTCGGTCGACCTTCGAGAGTTCCATCCCCATGACGCGCCCGACGTCGCGGATCGAGTTGCGCGCCTTCATCGTGCCGAAGGTGATGATCTGCGAGACGCACTCCGCGCCGTATTTGCTTCGGACGTATTCGATCACCTCGCCGCGCCGCTCGAAGCAGAAGTCGATGTCGAAGTCGGGCATCGAGACGCGCTCGGGATTGAGGAAGCGCTCGAAGAGCAGCCCGTGCGCCAGCGGTTCCAGGTTGGTGATTCCCAGGCAGTAGGCGACGATCGAGCCGGCGCCCGACCCCCGCCCCGGCCCCACCGGAATGCTCTGGTTGCGTGCCCAGTTGATGAAATCCCAGACCACCAGGAAGTAATCGACGAAGCCCATCGAATCGATGACGCCCAGCTCGTACTGCGCGCGCTCGCGCTGGGTTTGGCCCAGGGAGTCGCCATAACGCGCGCGCAGGCCTCGCTCGACCAGCCCGCGCAGGTATTCCGCCGCCGGCCGGCCGTCGGGAACGCGGTATCGTGGCAGCAGCTTCTGGCGCGTGGGGATGGCGCAGTCGCAGCGCTCGGCGATGGCCACCGTGTTCTCGATCGCCCCCGGCACGTGGCCCCACAGGGCGATCATCTCCTCCGGGCTTTTGAGGTAGAACTCCTTTTCGTCGAATCGCATCCGCTCCGGGTCGTCGAGTGTCTTGCCCGTCTGGATGCACAACAGCACGTCGTGGGCGTCGTGGTCCCTGGCCGTCAGGTAATGGCAGTCGTTGGTGGCGATGACGGGCACGCCAAGCCGCTTGTGGATGCGCAGCAGGCCCTCGTTGGCCCGCTTCTGCTCGGCGATGCCGTGGTCCATCAGTTCCAGGTAGTAGTTGCCCGCCCCGAAAATCTGCACGAAACGATCGACGAGCTTTTCCGCTTCGCCCGGCGAGCCGCCGAGGATCGCCTGGCAGATCGGCCCCTGCAGGCAGGCCGACGTGGCGATCAGGCCCGCGTGGTGTTGCTCGAGCAGTTCCAGGTCGATTCGGGGTTTGTAGTAGTGCCCCTCGATATAGGCCTTCGAGCTCAGGCGCGACAGGTTGCGGTAGCCTTCGAGGTTTTCGCACAAGAGCAGGCAGTGCAGGCGTGTGCGCGCCTGGGGCGACGTGCGGTCCTGGCGCGTCGTCGGGCTCAGGTACATCTCGGCGCCCAGAATCGGCTTGACGTCCGTTCCCTCGCAGGTCTTCTGGAAATGGTAGGCGCCGAACAGGTTGCCATGGTCGGTCACGGCCACGGCGCCCATCCCCAATTCCTTGACGCGCGCCACCAGCGGCTTGAGCTGGCACGACCCGTCTAGGGTGCTGTAGGCGCTGTGGACATGCAGGTGGATGAATCGGCCCAGGTCGGCCATCGGACGCGCTCCCTCGTTCCTCCCATGAAAGCCCCCCCTCGCCCCGCCTGTCAAGGATTGGTTCCGGGCCTCCTTTGGCGCGTTTGCGCGAGTTGAAAGGCAGCCTCGTCCGACCGGGAAACCATCGCCGCGTTCACGGCCTTCTTCGTGCTCGTGCTCCTTTTCGTAATCCAAATAAATCCGTGCGTTTTCGATCACGATTACGATCACGATCACGATCACGATCACGATCACGATCACGATTACGATTACGAACACGATCACGATTAGGATATCGACATGGGATTCCAGACCCTGCGGTTCGTATGCCGCACCGTCGGATGCAATCCGGAAGTCTCGCCCGTCGGCCGGGCCGCCGGGCGGTTCCCTGTTGATCCCGTTTCGCGCGATGTGTTTGAATATCCGCAGCCCGGCCGCCGGGCCGCCGTAACCTCCCCCGGGCGGATCCGCATAGGCGCCTCAGTTCCCGACGCCTATGGCTCTTCAACCTCTCGCTGCTGGCCGGCACGGTTTTATGCGCCCTGGTCGCGATCGAAGCGGGATTGCGTCTGGCCCATTTCAAGTGGCGCCTCTACCCCGAAAGAATCGAATTCGGCTACCCCACCCCAAGCGAAATCCGCCATGATTTCGTCGCCGACCGCGACCTGCTGTGGGTCACCAAGGACTACGCCGCCAATCGGTCCTGGATGCGCAAGTACCGCCCCGAGGTCGTCTTCATGGGGTGCTCATGCACCGAATACTCCGAATACCCCGACCTGGTGATGAAACGGATCGACGCCCGCCTCGGCAAATACGTCGATTACATCAACATGGCGGTGGCCGGCTGGTCGACCGCCCAGGGGCTGGTTCAACTCCGGCGCGACATCCTGCCGTGCAAGCCGCGAGTTGTCACGATCTACTACGGCTGGAACGACCACTGGATCGGTTTCGGCATCACCGACAGGGAAGCGGTCCGAATCAACGA
>JAMCWS010000234.1:0-2297 GCA_023480605.1 bacterium | reverse complement strand
CCAGGCCATGCGTTCGCGCACCGTTCAACTGGCGACCAAAGCCTTGGTAAGCACCCAGGGCCGCCGCCACGACCAGTACCCGCCGCGGGTGCCCCCCGAGGATTTCCGCGCCAACCTGACCGGGATGGTTCGCCTGGCCAAAGCGGCCGGCATCACGCCGATTCTAATCACGGCCCCCACATCGCAGCAGCAGGGCAAGGAGCCCGTCTACCTCAAGGAACGCTGGTTCAAGAACCTTGCCGAACTGGTTCCCACCCATCGCCGCTACGCCCAAATCGTCCGTGAAGTGGCCGCGCGCGAGGGAGCGCCGCTTTGCGACATGGCCGCCGAATTCGACAAGCTTTCCCGCAAGGATCTGGACGCCTGTTTCATCCACGACGGCATCCACCTGACGCCCAAGGGAGACGAGGTGGCGGCGCGCGCGCTCTATGAATGTTTCGAGCGCAACGGTCTCCCCGGGCGCCTGTCCGGCGGCGGTCACAAGCCGCCCGTCAGCGGCGCCGCGGCCCGCGTTGTGCCGCCGGCCGCCCCCGCCGTCGCCGATCGGCCCTCAACGCCGCCCGTCCGGTGCGATTGAAACGCGGCCGCCCGCGGGCATAAAAGTTTTGCGAGACAGGCCGCGCGGAAACAAATATATTGGGATTGCCGACCAGACGGGGCGCTCGCGGGGCGCCGGAAGCGCCGACCCGTCGGCCGTGCGACACTCGCACACCCGAGGGAGTCGATGATGGAAACGAAGACGCAAGAGTCCCAGGATCCTTCGCCAGCCAGCCGGACCTTCCCCGATCCCTCGATAACGCTGGTTGAATTCGGCGATGCCGCCGGTCTGCTGCTGGCCCAACGCACCGAGCGCGTGGTCGACAAGCGGCGCCTCCTGTTGCAGAAGGTTGCCTATGTCCGGCTGGAAGAAAAAACCTGGGGCATTTCGGCTTACCCCGAGGTATGGATCGAACAGAACGCCGAGGGTCTTTTTGTCGCCATCGACGCGGCCACGGGCAAGGTTTTTCATGACCCCAGCCGCCGGCGCTACGAAGTGGCCTTCATGAGCAACGAAATTTTCAACCTGACGATTCAGTGTTTAAAAGAACGCAAAGCCGAACCAATTTACGAACTGATGGTGGTGTCGTTTGCGTTGCGACCCGGTTTCAGCGCCGAAAAACACGGCCTGCTGGCCCCCGACGATTACGCCGCCGAGCGTTCCGCCGTCGCCGACAACCAGTGGGTTCCTTATCCCCCCCGTTTCGAGGATGCCCCGTAAGCACCCCGCTTCGAAACGCGCTTCCTCCAACCCCTCCGCCTCGCGCGGCCGTCAGTCTCCGGGCGTTTCGGCGCCGAAATAGGCCACCAGCGAGGAGCAGGCCTGCCGGAGATTGTCAATCTGCTCCCCGAAAATCGGACAGATCGACAACATGCCGACCGGTCGTTCGTCGTCGTCGACCAGCGGCAGATGCCGGAAACGGCCGTGCACCATCACCTCCAGCGCGTCCTCCAGCTTCGCCTTGTCCGAGATGGTGATAACCGGCGATGTCATGACGTCCATCAGCAGCGTGGCGTCGGGATCGCGGCGCGGCCCGGCGATGCGTTCGAGCACATCGTGTTTCGAGAATATGCCTTCGATCCGGTCGCCGTCGACGATCAGCACCGCTCCGCATTGACGCTCGATCATGAGATCGACAGCCCGCCCGGCCATCTCGTCGGCGCGGCAGACGACCGGCGGGCAAATGCCATATTTTCTGAGCGACATGGATTCGACCCTCGGCTTTACATGAATTGGCGCAAACCCAATCATACCAGATTGGCCCTGCGGGGCTATCGCAAAATCCGCTCTCGCGGCCTCGCTTCGGTCGCTGGCGCCGTTGGCGCGTTGACGCTTCCAAGGCGGTTTCCGTCGGCCGCCCCGTTTCGGCCAAGGAACACGCGACCGATCCCTCACTCGCCCCGCCGCGCCCTAACATTATAATTATCAATCACCCGCGATCGCGCCATGGCCCGCAATCCATGGTGTCATTTTTTTGTTAATCCCAGCTTCATGGACGCCGATAAGGACGTTAGAGTCCAGGTATCAACGGAGGGATTTCCGTGGTTGCACAGCATTTACCCGAACAAGTGATCCAGATTGACGGGCTGTCGGTGGTTTATGGCCGGGGCGAACGCGCCCTGCATGCCGTGCGCGACCTGTCCTTCACCGTCCGGCGCGGCGAGACGGTCGGCTTCATCGGTCCCAACGGCGCCGGCAAAAGCTCCACCATCAAGACCCTAATGGGATTCATCTTTCCCCAGGCCGGCGAAGTGCGCGT
>JAMCWS010000077.1 GCA_023480605.1 bacterium | reverse complement strand
CCGACGCATCGTAAATCCGCGACCAAACGCGCTCCCCTACGCCGGCAGGCGACCCAGGAGGCTGTTCAGGAAGCGGTGCAGGCGGTGGATGCCGTCGGGCTGGGCGTGCATGAGGATGCACTGGCCGACGACGACGCGGATGCCGGCGGCGCGGCACACCTCGATCGCCTTGTCCGTCTCGGTGCCGCGGTGGATCCAGAGGCGGCGGATGCCGGCGCTGGCGGCGTCGCGCGCCACCTGAAGCGTGCGATCGGGCGGCACGACGCTCAACACGCCCCCCACCGGCCCCGGCAGATCGCGCAGCGTGGGGTAACACGGCTGGCCGTCGATGACGGTGGCGTTGGGATTGACGGGGTAGACGCGGTAGCCGCGCGCCTTGAGGTGATGATAGGCGATCGTGCCGAACTTGAGACGGCGGCGCGAAACGCCCACCACGGCCAGGGTTCGCTGGGCGAGGAAGTCGTCGATTTCGGCCTTGCTGGTCATCGCTGGTCCGCCTGTATTCATCGGTAAAATGCGGCATTTGCCGCGAAAGCGCACGAACGCACTCGAAATATCATTCTCCCGAAAATATCATTCCCGCCGCCTCGGTGGTGAATTCACTTATAATTCACCCGGTTGCGCGCCGCGACCGCCGTGGGGATGTCGTAGTCGGGGTCGTTGGTCATGGCGACGTAAACCAGGTCGATGCTCGCGCCCCGATCATGCAGGGGGGTCGCGTCGGCCGCAATCGGCAGCAGCGGCATGATGCGCAGCAGTGCCTTGGACGTGTTCCACTCGCCCGAGGCCTTGCTCATGTCGACGACGATGCGGTTGAGGCCCGGTTTGAACGTAAACTGCGGCGAGGCGCCGAAAACTCCGACCGACTGGGTGATGCCGTCCCATGTATAGAACCAGATCACCCCGGTTTGCGGCGCATCGAATTTGTTCGCGACGAATTTGAGGACAATATAGTGGTAATCCTCGCCGTGCAGGTTGAGCGGCTGACTCGTCGAAAACCGGGGATACGACGCCCCGGCAACGTAATCGCCGAACAGCACGCCGCGCGCCCGGTCGTGCCAGACGTGCTGGCCGTTGAAGCCGCGCCAGCCCTCGCTCCACTTGTCGAAATGCCAGACGTGCTGGGTGGCCGCGCATCCGGCGCGCTGATTTTCCATCCAATATTGATGGGCCTGCTCATATGGCCCCCGCCCGACTTCCTCGGGCAGCAGGTCGAGGTGAACCGGATCGGCGCTGGTGAAAACGTCGCGGAAGGCATCGAGGTAGGAGAAGCCGTTTTCGCGGCAGGGGGCGAGGTAATGGCCTTCCGTCCACTCGTTCCAGTTGTCGAGCATGATGATGCGCTGCCCGATGCCCCCGGCCGGCATCTTGGTCTGCATGAAGGTCTTGACCCGTTGGCACAGATCCCGGAAGCCGACGGCGCTCATTTTGAAGTGCGCATTGGGTGTGTGGCCTCCATACACCTCCCAGGGGTCGGGGTCCCACATGAACGTCAATGTGGGTAGGAAGGGCAGCACGTTCCAGTCGAGTCGTTCCTGGTGGCGGGCCATGATGTAATCCTCGGCGGTGGCGTCGTCGGCCCCGTCGGGCACGCCGCCCCAGCAGTAAGCAAAGCTGGCGTCGAAGCCGCTGTCGCGCATCTTCGTGATGAGAATGTTGTTGAGCTGGCGCGACTCGCCGATCACCCACAGGCCGTCGAAGCCCTCGGCCACGGCGGCCGCGCGCATCTTGTCGACGGCCACCTTGACGGCGGCCGTCGTGCCCAGGTCCTTCACCAGGCGGTTGGTGTCGTAGATGTAGAGGACCGGCTTGTTGTCGACCACCAGGTAATTGGGCCGTTTGAAGTAGTTTTCCATCCAGAATGGGAACAGGTTGCCCAACAGGTCGGCCTCGCCCGATACCCCCGAATAAGTGCCGTTGATGTACATGATGGCGAACTTGATCCGGTCGCCGTAACGCGAGTGGAACAGCCCCTCGTGGATGGCGTGCGAGAGGTTCATCTGGATCGGCTGGCCCTCGGTGCCGTAAGCCCGATACCAACAGTAGGCCATGAAGTCGACGCCGTGCTCCAGGGCGTATTTGATATCCCAGTCCGTAACCTCCGGGTCGCTCTCGTCATACCATCCCAGGGCCGGCCTGCGCCACGGGTAGCTCTTGTCGAGCATGTCCCAGCCGGTGTGTTCGCCGGGTTTGTAAAGGGGGCAGTCCATCATGCCGACCAGCACGCCGTCGCTCGCATGGACGGGTTGAGGTTCGGGGACATAATCGAGCGTCGTGTTAACCAGCGGCGCGGTGAAAGAGACGGCCGCGCTCGTGGAGACCGGATTCGTCCCCCCATCGCCCGTGACGGTGACGCTGACCTGGCCGCCGGAGAGGGGCGCGCCCGCCCGCACCCGCCAGGCGACCCGGGCCGAAGGATGCGGCTCCGGAGCGCACGCGTATTGGCCTTTACCGCCGAAATAAACCGTCTGCCGTCCCCAGGCGGTGATATCCTGGCTGGCGGGATCGATCAGCGTCAGGCCGGCCGGCACCGTCAGGTTCGCGTGAAGGATGGGGCTCGTGTCGGTGGTGTCCTGGATATAGAGCCAGATGGTCTCCTCGCGGCCGGCGCGCTGCACGGCCCGGTCCCAAAAGAGCCGCAGGCCGTCATCGACGGGCGCGGCGGCGGCGGTCGGCCCCAGCGCAAGGCCGATTATGCCCAGTATCGCCGCAAAGATGGTTTTCCGCCTAATGATTTTGATGGTGTGGCCCGTCACGGTTTCAACTCTCCGTATCATAATCGTGATCTTAGATGCTTTGAACCACAGAGGCACAGAGGGCACCGAGAAGAGTGTTGTCTTGCCAGAAAATAAACCTCCGTATTACGATCCATCGTTTACGCGCGTAAGTCAAGTGCGCTCAACAGCGTATGTTATCATCTGGGTGGCCCTTCGTGTGTCCTTCGTGGTTCTTTGGGTACGCTGTTTTGCCGAATATCAAGCTGAAACTTGAACTCCAAATGCGGTTTTCGGCAATTTGGTTGCGGCTCTGCCGGGCTGGGTTATCTGTGTCTCTATCGTCCATAGATCATGATCCGAATGTGAAAGAACACACAAAATCGTCTCCGTCCCCCGATACAATATATACCGCATATACCGCCGGGTCATTTCCTGCGCACCGCCTCGGTCATTTCGAGCCCGGTGTCATAATCGAGTTGGCGCGGCTCATACTCCTCGTTCTCGCGTTGGCGCGTCATCCGGGTGAATTCCCACGTGGCCGGCGGCGCGTCGGTCCGCCACGGGCGCCGCTGCCAGTAGTAGCCGCGGAAAGGGTCGCGCGTCCGGTTCATCCAGTCGATGATCCGGTCGTGCAGGCGGTCGCGCGCCTCGCGATGCGCGGCGTCCTCGATCAGGTTCTTCATCTCCTGGGGGTCTTCATCCAAATCGTAGAGTTCGTCGCTCGATAGGAGGTTGAGGACAAGTTTATGGCGGCCGTCGAAGGCGGCGCGGATTGGCTGGAATCCGCCGAATCCGTCGTGGTCGATCTCGTAGCGGCCGAATTCCATGTAGATCGTCTCGTCGATCGTTGCCTGGGGGTTTTCGAACAGGGGCGTCATGCTCCGTCCTTCGAGCAGTTTCGGCAACGGCAGTCCCATGGCGTCCATCACCGTCGGCACGACGTTGATATGCGAAACGAGTCGGCCGCTGGCCGCCCCGGCGGGTGCGTGGCCGGGCCAGCGCACGATGAAGGGGATGTTGGCGATTTCCTCATACATCGCCGGCCCCTTGTTACTGAGGCAATGCGACTGCAAAAAATCGCCGTGGTCCGAGGTGTAGATAACCAACGCGTCGGGGGCGTGGCGGTCGATGGCGTCCACGACGCGGCCGATCTCGTAATCGACGAACGAATTGCAGCCCAGGTAATCGGCCGGGCGGATCTCGACCTTGTCGCGGTCGAGCGTGCGCGCGTGGGCGCCCCAGGCCCGCTGGTGCTCGGGTTTGCCCTCCAGCGTGTCCCAGACGTTGCGGCTCTTGGGGAAGCGATAGTCGCGATATATCTCGGAATAAGGGCGCGGGCAAAGGCACGGACCGTGCGGTTCGTCGTAAGAGACGACCATGAAGAAACGTTCGCGGCCGTGGTTTTTCAGGAAGTCGATGGCGCGATTCGAACAGCGGTGGCCGAACGTGAAATCCTCGGTGAGGGCGGAGTCCCGATTGGTGGAAACTTTGCGGGAACGCAACCGGTCCTCCGGGCTCAGTTCCTCCAGGTAGTCGCGCATGTCATACCAGTAGGCGGCGTCCCAGCCGTCGGGGCAGCGTCCCAGGCCGAAGTAATCGCCGCCGTCGAGGTGCCACTTGCCGATGTAGGCCGTGTGGATGCCGTGGTCGCGCAGGCGCTGGCCGACGGTCTTGACGTTGTCGCCCAGCGGCATGGTGTTGCCCCAACCGCCGTTGGAGTGCGGAAAGGTGCCCGTGAAGAGCGCCGCGCGCGCCGGACCGCACACGGGTTGGCAGGTGTAAGCCCGCTCGAAGCGCACCCCCTGCGCGGCCAGTCGGTCCAGGCAGGGGGTTTTCATGTCGCGGTTGCCATAGCAACCCACCATGTCCTTGCGCTGGGTGTCGGTCATGATCAGGATGACGCGGTTGATAACCATGTGCGCTCGCTCCTGGGGGAATTGAGGCCGTGCAACAGCCCTTCCACGATCGTTGATTCGGCTGTCGGCGTCAAGGCCCGGATGGGCTGTTCGCGTCCCCGGCATCATCCCTCACAACTCAAAGAATCCCACCACAAATCCACGGAAACATCGGGAAATGATTTGCTTTTACCTTGGTGTCTTGATGTCTTCGTGGTTCATGTATTCGGCAGCATCGACAAGCGACCACTGACTGGTCGGACGATTCACAACGACCGCCGCAATCGTCGGCCTGACAGGGCGAAGGTCAGGGCGATCAGCCCCAGCAGGACGGTGCTGTAAGCGGCGGCCAGGTGCAGGCCGCCGGGACCGCGCCGGAGTTGGTCGATCTTGACGGCGATCGGTTCGCCGCCGGGGCCGGCCAGCAGGATCGAACTGACGAACTCGCCCATGGCAGTGGTGAAAGTGAGCGTCGCGGCGGCGACGACGGCCGGCAATAGCAGCGGGAGCGTGACGCGCAGGAAGGCCTGGCGCGCCGTCGCCCCCAGGTCGCGACCGGCCGCCTCCAGTTCGGCGGGCACTTGCGCCAGCCCCGCGGCCAGCGTGCGGTGCGCCAGTGGGATGAGGCGCACGAAATAAGCCAGCGCCAGCAGCGTCAGCGTGCCACGCAGCGGCAGGCCGCCCGTCAGCGGCCCGGGACGGCGCGTGAGCCACAAGAGTCCGACGGCGATTACCGTGCCCGGCAATGCCCAGGGGAGCATGATGAGCGCCCGCAGCGCCCCGGCGACTCGATAGCGTCGCCGGCCCAGCACCCAGGCGCTGAGCAGCGTGAAAACGACGACGGCCGCCGTCGCTGCGCCCGACGCGCGCAGGCTGTTGGCAACCGGCCCCCAGGCATCGGCCCGGCGCCACAGGTCGGCATAGTTCCCCGACGTGTAGCGGACCGGCACCCCGATGAAGCCCGTCCCGGGAGCGACCAGCGACTCGCGCACCATCACCAGGTGCGGGGTGACCAGCAGCAGCGTCAGCGCCAATGCCCCCGCCGTCAGACCTCGGCGCGCTCGGGGCGAGGCCACGGCGAGGCGCCGCCGCGTCGCGCCGCGCGTGCCCGTCCCGGCGGCGTAGGCGCTCTCATAACGCAGGTTGAGCCACAAGAACAGCCCCGCGCACGCGACCAACACGACGCAGTCGGCGCTGGCCAGGCCCTCGTCGGCCCGCTCCAGGGCCTGCTGAACGGCGACCGTCAGCACCGGTTTTCCGGCCAGGTAGAAGAACGGGGCCGTGAACGAGGCCATCGATGTCATGAAGGTCAGCAGCGCCGCGCCCGCCAGCGCCGGACGCAGTTGCGGCAGCATCACAAGCCGGAAGGCCTGCCAGCGACCCGCGCCTAGGTCGCGCGCCGCCTCGAGCTGACTCTCGTCGAAGCCGGCGACCGCCCCGCCCACCAGCACATAGAAATACACGAACATCGAGTAAGTGTGAACGAGCAGCACGCCGCCGTAGCCGCGATCGTACCCCATGCCCCGGCCCAGCACGGCGCGCGTCAGGTGGTCGATCGGGCCGTTCTCGCCCATCAACAGCCAGATGGCGAAGACCCCCACGAGCGGCGGCAGCGTGAACGGCAACAACGTCAGGCCGGCCAGGACGCCCCGCAGCGGGAATTCGAGCCGGAAATAAAAAAAGGCCAGCGCCGTGCCCACGACCCCGGCCAGCGCGACCGTCGCCAGCGATATCCAGACGCTGCGCCATGCGTAGAGCCAGTGGCCGCGCGCGGCGAATTGCCGCCAGGGCTCGAGCGTCCACCCGGCGCGGCGGTCCCACACGCTGGCGGCCAGCACCTGGACGATCGGCCAGCAAACGTAGCCCAACAGAACGGCGAGGAGAAGCCATACGCGCGGATCGCGCAACCCGCTCGCCCTCCGCCCATCACTCATCACGCTCCGCCCGGTCCTGTTTCCGCCAGCCGCCATAGATGCCATTTGTCGTAATCGTAATCGTATTCGTGATCGTATTCGTGATCGTATTCGTGATCGTATTCGTGATCGTATTCGTGATCGTAATCGAAGCTATCCCTCCCGCGCGTAGACCAGCCCGCTTCCGCCGCGCACCACCAGTCGCACGGCCTCGCCGCGCCGAAGCGGGGCGCCGGCGTCGGGCTCGCACGTCACGCGCACGATTGTCTCCGATCCCGCAAAACGCACTTCCGCCTCGAAATCCTCGCCGGTCCAGGCGGTCACGCCCACTTCGCCGCGCCACCCGTCCGTCCCGCCCCTCGCCGCGCCTCCAGCCGCACCGCCGTCCGGTTCACGCCGGATTGTCATTTCGCCCGGCCGGGCGGCCAGCCAGACGGGTTCGCCGGGCCGCAACGGCGCGCCTTCCACGGAGGCGCGCACACCCGGCAGCCATATTGAATCCGCGCCCGCTTCTTGGACGCCGCGTTGCGGCGGGCGAC
>JAMCWS010000052.1 GCA_023480605.1 bacterium | reverse complement strand
CCACCCTGAAACGGCTGGCGAGCAGTTCCATGTCGTCGACGACCGCACACCCGTGGAGGTCTGCGCGATGCTGCGCTCTCGCGGTTTCGAGCCGGTATGGAAGGATTTCGACCGCCGCTTTATCGCGACGGATTTTAACCGGCAGTTTCTGACGGCGAAGTAACCGATACCCATTCGATTTTATTGCGTGATCGTGATCGTGATCGATTGTTATTCGATGGCGTTTTTGTCAACGCCGATGGGTTTTTGGATCAATCGATGTGGTAGAAATATAAATAAGGTAGGACGAAGCGGCGGACGGTATGTGAGATAGCGGATTCGATCACGATCACGATCATGAACACGATAACGGAAAATGCATCTCTGTTGTGTGACGGGTCCGACGCTCAGCGGGGTTGGCCCTCCAGGTTGTGCCCTTCGATCATCGCCAGCAGGTGGCGGGTGGCGCGGTCGGGGTCCTTGGCGGCGAAGATCGCGCGGATGACGCCGACGCCGTGGGCTCCGACATTCATGACGGAACTGACCTGCGCCGGTCCGATCCCGCCCAGCGCGATCACCGGTCCGGGAGTCTTGCGGGTGAGGACGCTAAGAGGCGTCAGGCCGAGGGGGTTTGTGCCGGGCTTGCTTTCGGTGGCGTAGATGGGGCTGAGCGTTACATAGTCGGCCCCCGCGGCGAAGGCGGCGAGCGCCTCGTCGGGGGCGTGCGCCGAATAGCCCACCAGGGCGTCGGGGCCGAGTGCGCGGCGCGCTTCGTCGACCGTGGGACCGCCCTCGCCCAGGTGGATGCCGTCGGCCCGGACGGCGCGCGCGAGGTCGAGCCAACGGTTGATGATGAGCAGGGCGCCGCGCTCGCGCGTACGCAGGCGCAGGGCGCGTCCCCAGGAAGCCAATTGGTCGGGCTCCATGGTATTTTCGCGAAACATGAGGGCCGGCAGCCCCGCGTCGAGCGCCCGGCCGATGGCGCCGTCCATCAGCGGCCACGGCAGGACGCTGGAGTCGGTGATCCCCACCAGCCGCAGGTGGTGGAGCCGGTCCGCCGTTATCGCGGAGACGTTCATGATCCAACCTTTATTCGCTTCGTTATAACAATCATAACATCAACGCCCGGCAAATACACATGGAATCGACTTGCGTATCGACCCGGCTGACGCGGGGCGGGGCGCGCCCGCGCGGCTGGGGCGGTTCCGGCCTTCAAGGCGCCGCTGGTGATTCCCTTCATGAACAGCCGCGTCGAGAAGGCAAACAGGATCCCCAGCGGAATGGCCGAGATCGTGTAGCCGGCGAACATGCGCCCATACATGCCGAAAACGCGGCTGTTGTAACGCATCATGCCGACCGTCAGCACCATCACGTCCTCACTGCTGGTGGTCACCAGCGGCCAGAGGAAGCCGTTCCAGACCCCGAGGGCGCTGACGATGGCCACCACGCCCAGCACGGGCTTGGCCAACGGGATGGCGACGTGCCAGAGCTGGCGGAGGAGACCGGCGCCGTCGACCTGGGCCGCTTCGAACAGGTCGTTGTCGATTTCGCTGAAAAAACCGCGCAGGAGATAAATCCCCAGGATCTGCCCGCCGGCGACATAAGGCAGGACCATCACCCAATACGTGTCCAGCAAGCCGAGTTTCTTCACCCAGACGAACGAGGGGACCAGCATGAGCACGCCGGGAATCATCATCATCATGATGATGCCGTAGTAGAGGACCGACCGGCCGGGAAAGTCGTAACGGGCGAAGAGAAACCCGGCGACGGCCGAGAAGAACAGGATGCCCGTGATGCTGACTCCCGTGACCAACAGGCTGTTCCAGATGAAGCGGGATAGGTCTCTGAAGGCGTTGGCGTAGTTTTCGAGGTGGAGGGGAAAGGCCGGCAGCCAGAAGGTGTGGAAGAACTGGTGGGTGTCTTTGAGGGAGGTCATGACCATGAAGATGAACGGAAAGAAGGTCAGGAAGAGGACGAGAGCGAGCAGGCCGCGCCAGAGATGGGATGAGGGGGTAAGTTTCATGCGCGTGGGGCTCCGGGATGGTATTTCTCGGTCCGCATCAGGCGGTTGACGACGATCGTGAAGATCAGCAGGAAGAGGAGCATCGCCAGACCGATGGCGCAGGCGTAGCCCATCTTCTGGTAGGTAAAGCCGTTCTGATACATGTAAAGCCCCGGCACCATCGTCTCGTAGCCGGGGCCGCCGTCGTCGGTCAGAATGTAGATTCCCTCGAAGCCGTTGACGATCGCGATGACGGTGACGATGAACAGGAGCTTGACCTGCTGGAGGATGAGGGGGATGTGAATGCGAAGGATGCGGCCGGCCTTGCCCAGGCCGTCGACCTCGGCGGCTTCGAGCACGTCGGTGGGGATATTGGTCAATCCCGCATAATAAATCAGCACGTTGAAGCCGTGGGCGAAGGGAAAGCCGACGAAGGCCACCGCCCACAAGGCCGTTTTTGGGTGGCTGAGCCAGCCGTGAATCCAGCCGCGCAGGTCGAGCGCGCGCAGCAGTTCGGTCAACACGCCGGCGTCGCTGTAGATGTAGCGCCAGAGCATGAAGGTCACGACGCCGGGCACGACCATCGGCATGACGACGGCCACGCGGCTCAGGTAACGCCAGCGCTCCTGGCGCAGGTGGAAGATCATCTCGGCGACCAGAAAGGGCACCGTCATATTGACTACCAGGACGAACGAACCCAGCTTGGCCAGGTTCCGGAGGCTTTTGCGAAAGACGTCGTCGGCCAACATTGTCCGGAAGTTGCCGAGGCCGATCCACGTGCTGGCCTCGCCCACGTCCCAGGAAGTGAACGCGTGGTAGAGGGCGGAAGCGGCCGGGACGTAGTTGAAGACCGCCAGGAAGGCGACGGGCAGCAGCAGGAGGGCGTAAATCAACGCCAATGGGGGGGCGGCAGCGGGGCGGCGCCGGCGGGGGGCGGATTTCGGTCCGGCAGGCCGGCCGGCGTCAGCGGACGGGATCGAGCTCATGGCTCAGCGCGGCCTCCCTTTCCTTCCATATTTTTTCCATGGCCGTAAAATCCCACCCCGGTTCGCCCCGATGCGACTTGACCCAGCGGGCGAAGTTCTGATCGAGCATGGCCAGGAATCCGTCCAGATCCACCCCGTCGTTGAGGTAGTAATCCAGCATCCGGCGCCAGTATTTTTTGTATTCCCCGTTCATCGACTCGAGCCACTTCATGGCGCAGTAGCGGCGCCTGAAGATCTCCTGGAAGGGCTCCAGGCGCGGGTCGGTCCGCGCCCCCTTGACGTTGGGTATAAAGACAAGCGCCTCGGCCGTCTGGCGCTCGATGTTGCGGGGCGCGGTCAGAAACATGAGGTAATCGACACAGTCCTCGACGTTGTGGTTGATCAGGGCGCTGTTGGTGATGTGAAGCTGGGTGGCGGCGCCGCCGATGACGGTGGCCGGGGTGCCCGAGGCGAAACGGCTGGTCTCCCTGGTGATCGCCGGAATGTAGGTCACCCCCCACTCGAAGTCGACATAGGGATCGCTGACCATGCGGCGGATCATGAAGGACATGTCCCAAAGGACGGGCACGCGGCCGGTGAGGAACAGGCGCGTCGGATCGGTGTTTTTGAGTTCGGCCGTCCAGTGCCGGCGCCATTCGTAAAGGATGCGGTTCATTTCGCGCCAGCGGGGATCGCGCCGCGTGAAGAAACCCTTGGTGAACAGGAACCCGGCCTCGCGCGCCTCGAGGTAATGGCCCAGGTAACCCTCGGCGTCGGGGCTTGACGGGAGCAGGTCCAACTGGGGCATGAGGTCGTGGTAGAGCATTTCGAAGATGATGTCCTGACCCCAGTCCGAACCCAGGCCGTTGGCGGAGGTGGTCATGGGCGTGACGCCGTCGGCCTCGAGCTTGCGGAACATCGCGTCCATTCCGGCCCAGGTGTCCGGCATGCGGTCGAAGCCGTGGGCCTTGAGGATGGTTTTGTTATAAAAAAGGCCCGTCTCGATGATGTCGGTGGAGACGCAATAGAGCTTGCCGTCGGGAGCGCGCTTGGCGTTGACCAAGTCCTGATTGGCGAACAGGTCGATCCAATGCTCGCTGCCGGGCGAGCCGGCCGGGACGTAGGGGTTGGGGCGGGCCATGTATTCGTCGAGGGGCACGTACCAGCCCTTGTCGGTGTCCTGCCAGGCGATCTCGGCGTTCTGATGGATGATTTCGGGGGCGATGCCGCCCATGAGTTGCGTCTTGAGCCATTCGCCCTCGCCCCCACCCGAGATCACGATCTGCTGATATTCGATCTTCTTGCCCGGGTGAAGCCGCATCCATTCGTCGGCCAGCGTGGTCGAGACCTTGAGGGGCTCGCCGATGCCGGCGACGATGTTGCCGGGGAAATAGATACCCAGGTCGGTGACGATGGTGGTGGCGGCGGACGGCTTGCGGTCCGCAGTCGCGGTCGGGGGGGAGCCGGCCGCCGGTAACATCGGGGCGGCCGTCAGCAGTGCCAGGACGGCCGCCAGGCGCGCGGTCATGATGGAATATCGGTGCTTCATGGGGATGCCGGATCACTCCCTTGGGGAAATCCTGCCGGGTGACCGCCATAGGATATAAGGGCTGGCGGCGGCAATCAACACTTCATTCCCGCCGTTTTTTGTTTGCCCGAGCGCCGCCGACTTTTCTATAGTCGTGGGCACGATTGGCGTCTGAAACCCGGCGCCATGACGCGATGTTCAAGCCCGCCGATCGGTTCCGACCCCGTTGTCGCCCGGTTGATACATTCCAGGGCGAGTTCCCTCTGCGAAGCGGGAATTGATGATTTGAGCCCCTATCCCGTGCTCCCGGCCGCCGATATGCGGCGCCCCTGCCGAGTGCACCATCCGCCCCGCCAAGGAACAATGTCATGATGTCTATTAGCGTGTTTCATTCGCGGACCGCGATACGCGCGGCCGCCTGGTGCGCCGTCCTCTGGTGCGCGGCCACCGGCCGCGACTTCGCGATGAACCTCGCGCGCGCACAGTCTTCCAAGTCAACAGGGGGAGCGATAATGACGACGGAAACCATAAGACTGGCGGGACGACCCCACGCCGTCGCGTTGGATTTCACGAATGCGTTTTCGAAGGCCGAACAAAAGAACGCCGCCGGGACGGATCTGCAACTCGCCGTTTCGGGCGGCGTGGCGCGCAAGGCCATTGCCCAGCATCCCGGCGCTCCCGGCGCGCCGCTCACCGAACTGACGTGGCCGGAGGTCGCCTTGCCGTTCATCGGCAATGGCGAAAAGCTGCTCCTGCACTTCTACATCGGTCTTCGGGACGGTGCCGACCTGGGCAAGCAGTCCCAGGCCGACGGCTGCGATTTCGTGATCCGCGTGGCGGGCGAGGAAGTCTTTCGCCGTGCCCACCGGACGCAGGCGTGGGAGGAATGCGCGGCCGATCTGAGCCGATATGCCAGCCAAAGCCTGGCGGTAAGTTTCGTCGTCGATCCGCGTGGAAATTCGGCCTATGACTGGGCGGTGTGGGGCGACCCGCAATTGATCATCGACGGCCGCCGGGCCGACGATCCCTCGGTGGCGGCGGCCGCGCTGCCCAAGTTCTGGAAAACGGCCGATCTGCTGGCCCGTCCCGCGCCCGACCGCATCGTGGCCGAGACGGCCGAAACCGGCGAAGGGGGCGCGCCCGACGGCGGCCGCTCTTCGCGCAGCGTGACGCTGGTCGCCGTCCTCGACGAAAACCTGGACCTGCCCACGCAAATGCGCCGCATGGGGCCGCGAAATCCGCCGCCCGTGGCGCTGGGTCCGGCGCTGGTCGTCGGCGAGGGAGAAGATCCGGCCAACCACACCGTTGTCCGCATCCTCGATCGCTACGGTCTGGCCGAATTTCAGTTTCTGGCTTATCCGCCCGACGTGACCGGCGGGGTGCAGGTGCTGGCGGCAGCCGACAGGCGGCCGGGCGACGCCAAGGACGAGGTGTTGATCGTCGCCGCGCCGCTGGCTTCGACGGCCACTGGCGAGGTTCGCCTTTTCACCCGCCACGGCGGCGACGCCGGCGCGTTTACGCCAGACCCGGCGCCGGCCCCGCCGTACGTGCTCGCCACGGGCGAATTCGTGCCGGGCAATCCCGGCGACGAGATCGCGCTGGCCGGGCGCAATCAGCCCGCGCAAGGGCGCGCCGTTCATTTCTACAGCCTCGGCGGAAAATTGCTCAAGACGGTCGCATTGCCCGATGGCAAGGCCGGGCCGCTGGCGCTCTCGACCAAACACAACGGCATGGACCATCTTGTCGCCTTTTTCCCCGTCGAGCGCAAGGCCTGCCTCGTCGATGCCGCCACGGGGGTCGGCAAGACGCTGGAACTGCCGCTTCTCGCCGGGGCCACCGGCCTTTACGAGACGGCGTTCAACGGGGGCGACTTTCTGGCCACCGGACCCGAGCCGCTTCTTTCGACCGTAAAGGTGATCCCGCCCTCGCTCCGGCCGGAGACGCGCGATGTGGGCGCGCTCGAAAATCGCTTCTGGATCTGCTGGCCGGCCGCGATGAAGAATTTGCCGGCCGCGAGTTCCGCCGGCGGGGCCGGACCCAAGACCGTGGAGAATCGCCACGTTCAATTGGCCGTCTATCGGCACACCCGCACCGACATGGCTTCGCCCGGCGCCGCCGCTCCCAGGTTCGGCGACGACGACCCCGCCTTCTGGGCCGGCGGTGAGTTTATGAAACGCGTCGACCGCGACCTGAAGAAGCTCTCCGGGCAACCTTACACCATGTGGGAACCGTGCTACACGCACCGCATCGGCAAGGGATCGGCCGTCCCGTGGTTCGCGGCGGTGGACCCGGTGACGGGCTATCCCACCCGGGCGAAGCTGGCGGAGCTTGACCTGGGTTGGCTGGCCGGGGAATGCTCGGCGGAGAGCCTCCGCCGCTAGCCCGCTCCGCCGCAACCCCACCGCCAAGACAGAGATGAGGTGCCAGCCGCAACCTGGCACCTCGGTGCAATGGGGTATTTATGGATCCAAGCTGCCTGTCGTTGACCAAAAACCGCCCCAGCAGTCGCCCGGGCGGTGTGTCACCATCGGCAGCTCCCGGCAACTCAGCCATCGTGACCGGCCGGCCCATGGCGGGCTTGCCGGTGGTAGACCCGAAGTTTTGCGCCCC
>JAMCWS010000388.1 GCA_023480605.1 bacterium | reverse complement strand
AGACTTTTTGACGCCCCCCGCCAGGTGATGCAGATACAAAGCCAGCTCTTCTTCAACCACGGGCCGCTCATTAAAATATATATTCCCTTTTGCGTCCAGTGTAACAACCGGAGGCGCTTTTTTTTCATCCGCCGCCACGGCGCTGCCGGCTTCGGGCAATTGCACTTCCATCTGGCGCGCGTTCGTGCGGATCTGCGTGGCCAGTACAAAGAAGAACAGCAAATTGAAGATCATATCGAGCATCGGCGTCAGGTTGATGCCCGGCTCCAGTCCACTTTTACGGCTTCTGGCGGTCCGGCGGCTCATGCTTCATCTCCCGTCGGCGAAGCGGCCGCTTCCAGCGCCGGCTCGCCGCGCGCGGCGTCCTTGGCTCTGGACGCATCCCCGGCCGCCGGTTCGCCACCGTTTTCGGCCCAGAGCGCGTCGGCCATATCGCGCACCGCGTCGGGCAGCAGGCGGCGCTCGTAACGATGAATCCTGCCCTGCAGCCACTGAGCCGCCACGTATACCGGAATGGCGATCGACAGGCCCCATAGGGTCGTCACCAGCGCATACTGGATGCCGACGGCCAGTGACTCAACCGACTTGTCGCCCTGAACGCCGAATTTGTAAAAGGTCATGATCATGCCGTGGATGGTGCCGAGCAGGCCCAGCAGGGGAGCGACCGTATAGAGAGTGGCCAGCATGCCCAAACCATCCTGCATCTCGACGGCGACTTCGGCGGCGGCTTCGTCGAGTCTCGCTTCGAGCGCGTAGCGGGGCGGATGGCCGCCGGCGGGATTGAAATTCTTGAATGTCAGCCAACTGCAACGCGCCAGCGGATTGGCTTTGCCGCTCAATTTCTCGATGAACTCCTGTCGCTGCCGGTCCGTTCGCGCCTGGCGCGCCTGGCGATTCAGCGCGCCGCCCATCACCCGGCTCCGCCGCAGGCGGATGGCGCACTGCAGGATGGAGCCCATCGCCAGCAGCGAACACGGGACAAGCACCCACATGAGCGGGCCGCCGCTGAGCACATACTTGTTGAGCAGCGAATCCCTGCCGCGGGGCGTCAAAAAGTCTATCAGGTCGATCAGCATATCCATGCGCGAACATCCTTGTGGACCGCCGGCGGCGCGGCCGGATTATGGGCGGGACGGCTGGCCGCCCGTCGGCCGCGATGCGGCGCCGGCTTCCGCCACCGGCTTGGTTTCGATTTTCTTGACACCCAGGTCGTATCCGCCGGTTGTGGGGACAATGCCGAAAAGCACCGAGGTGAGGCGCACGGCGGCGGGGTCCAGGCCGTTCTTGCGCAGCGCTTCCTGCTCGAGCTCCATCATGCGCCCCATCGCCGCCTGGCTGATGGTGAAAATTTTGTAAACCCCTTTGCCGTGGGCATTCACGAACGTCCCCCCGCGCATCGTCGCCTGGTTGAGGTAACCCGGGGCGGCGGCGCCGGGATTGTCGAGTTGCGCAACGACGATCTCGATGCCGTAGCGCGCCAGCACCTTCTGGGCCACCGCGTCCGAGACGTCGCTCGTGTCGAGGCCGCGGGCCACCCCCTCGGCGGCCCCGCGCGACCGGAAAAGCGTCTTGCGTGCAGCCAGGTCGGCCTGCGCCAGTTGGATCCGCTGGGCGATGGCAGGAGAACCTTTGCCAGCACCCGCCGCGCCGCGGCCATCCCCTGCCGATCCCAGGCCCTGGCCGGTGGAAATGCCGCCGCCATCGAATCGGCCGATGGCGAGGTTCGCGAGCGGGGCCGGACGCGCCGGCGTTTCGAGCGGTTTACCCGCCCGACCCTCCCCCTCGGGGATCGACGGGTCGCCGCTCGATGGGGTTAATGTGGCATCCAGGGACGCGGCCGGTTCGAACACGGGCGTGGCGGCCGCCGCCGCGACGGAGGGTTGCGGGGCCGATCGCGGCGCCGGTTGCACCGGTTGCGGGGCGGCTTCCGCCGGGGCCGTCCGAGAGGGCTGGGCGGCCGTCGAAACGGGCGCGGCCACCGCGGCCGCCAAGGCGGCGGTCGCCAGCGTCACGTGGATCGTCTGGGTGTGAGGCTCGGATTTCGGGATCGGCTCAGGATGAATCAACAACAGGGCGGTAAAAAACATCACGTGCAGGCAGACGGAGAGAATCCAGCCCCCCCGGCGTTCGACGAAACTGCGATCCATATCGGTTAGCGTGACAAGAGCGGTCATGGGCGTCGGCCCGCGGGCCGGAGCGGCCGGCTGCCCGCTCACTGCGGGCGCGGACCCGGTCCGGGGATTGCCTCCAACGTTTTCTCCAGCTTCTGCGGCGGCGTGAGCTTGTCGACCATCCAGCCGCCCTTGGGTTCCAGATCGTCAAACCGCCTGGGTTCGACTTCGGCCACCCGGCAGGCCGTGCCGCGCATGAAGTAAAGCTCATATTGCCCCTGCTTCCAGGCGGCGAAAGGCACCCGTTCGTCGGCCGTATAGCCGCGCACGTGCTTGGCCAGGATCCGGACATCCTGAATCGTGTTGGCCCCCAGCGCCCGGGCGCGGCTTTTCAATTGATCGATCTGCCGCTGCCGCACGGCGTCGTCGACGTACGCGTAGGCGTCGCTTTCGATGACGGCCACCGGTTGGCTGGGCAGGTCGAGCGAACCCACGTAAACGTCCACCTTGTCGTCGGCGGCCAGGCGGGCGTATTGCTGGTCGCTCAGATGCTTCATCCGTGCGCCGCCGCAGCCGGCGACGATCAGCATCGCCAGCGCGGCCCCGAGCAACGCGGCCGGATGAACGTCCGCCGGCATCGCTCGGCGACGGGGAACAGCGTTGATGTGCGGCTTTGTCGTGACGTTCATCGCATCGGTTCCTCAAACGGTTCCTTGGAAAGTTCGCGGAGTCGGGCACGTTGAAAAACGGACCGGCCCGGCGGCGCCCGGCCGATCTTCCCCGACAGCCCACTGGCCCTTATCATTCACCATAAGCGGCTGACTCGTCAATCGCCAACGTGCCTTCGGCGCGCCGGCCTTTCACCCGGTTATTGATGGCCGCCGGCCGCCTGTGCCTGCGGGCGCCAACTCTTGCCGGTGACGTAATAATAGACGACCATGCCGACCTGGCCCAGCTTCGCGGCGCTGCAATTGGCCGCGGTGTCGTCCGATGTGTGCCAGTGGCTGTAAGGCAAGCCGACCAGGTCAATATATGGCACCCCCGCCTCGATCCACGGCACGTGATCATCGGTCACCTTGGCCGGCGGATCGCCGACGAATATCTCCGGAGCGAGTTGAGCCCCCAGGCTCCACAGCGCGCCGACTTGGCGCGGCGCCGAGGCCAGCGAGCGGCGCTCGCGGCGCAGGCGCAGGTCCTCGCCCGCCACCAGGTCCAGATTGATGCCCAGCGCCACCCGCTCGATCCACGTGGGGGGATGCGCCGCCGCGTGGCGGGCGCCCAGGGCCCAGGTTTCGTCGCGGTCGTTCAGCCCGGCGTCTTCGGCGTCCCAGAAGGCCAGAACGACATGGCGGCGCAGCGGCGTGTCTTTCAGTTCGCGGGCCAGTTCCAGCACGGCGGCCACGCCCGAAGCGCCGTCGTTGGCCCCGTCCATCGCCGGCCGACCGGCCGCGGCGGGGTCCTGGTCGGCCCAAGGGCGCGTGTCCCAGTGGGCGCTGAGAATGATGGCCGGACTGGTCGGGCCGTCCTCCGCGGGCAATCCCCAGACGTTGCACGCGGCCGCTTGGGCGCCCGAAAGGGGCAGATGGACGTCGAAGGGATCCTCGCGCGCGATCCAGCCGACCGACTCGACCTGGCCGCGGAGCCATTGGCGCGCCCGTTCGTGGGCCGGGGTGCCGGGGACGCGCGGACCGAGGTTGCACTGCTCACGGATGAGATCGAGGGCCCGTTCGCCGTCGAAGGCGCGGGCCGGCGGCGCGGTGGCCAGGCAGGCGACGAGCCACGACGCGACCGCCAGTAACCACCGGCGCCGGAAGCCCCAATATGGTCGGGTAATAAATCCGGTATGTGTCAAAACGGCTTGATTCCTTCGCGGGCGCGATGGGCGCCGGTCTCGCCCAGGTCGGGAAAAATCCTCCCGTCCGGAGCGGTTATGATTTTCGCGACCCGCCGCCGGTTTGGCAACTGGTATCTCGGCTTCGCGTTTCGGCGGCTGAGTAGATGATTCATGATTCGCCCGCGTTTCGGCCGGGCGATCGCGCCGGTCGGCGCGAAAAAATATTCAAGTCAAATCCGCCATTTTTGTTCATGGCCGTCACGCACATCGCTCCGCGAGCCACGTAAGGGGGGGCGCGATTAAACGCTGATCGACCGGGGCCCTTTGGCCGATATAGCCTGTAAAGGCTTGATTTTTCCCCAAGGTGAAGCCTTATATATACCCGAGGGAGGCCCAGGATCGTTTTGCGCCACGCGAAGCGTCGCCATTTCGATTCTTGACAAACTCCGGCGATTGTGTAGAGTGGGGGAGGAAGAATTCTCCCGTCTGGTGGGAGAAACGATATACGCCCCTGGTGGCTTGTGTTAAACCGTGTCGGCACACGGTCCGGCGGGGACGGGAGGATGGCGCGAATCCGATTCCCGGGCGCCCGATCCGGCCCCTAAAGTGGATGTTGGCGGCACCAGCCCAACGCCGAACGTCGACAGGAAGTAAAGCATGGTCGCTATGAACGTTGAACAGACTCATTCGGGACACCGCGCCCGGGTTCAGATCCGCAACTCCCTCGGCCTGCATCTGCGTCCGGCCTCGCAACTGGTCAAAGTTGCCGGGCAGTTCGACGGATGCGAGATTTTTTTGAGCAAGGACGGCCAGACGATAAACGCCAAGAGCGTCATGGGCGTCATCATGCTGGCGGCCGAGCAGGGCAGCGAACTGATCATCGAGGCCCGGGGCGAGCAGTCCGAAGAGGCCGTCAACGCCCTCGTCCGCATCATCGAAAGCGGATTCGGCGAAACCTGATCCGCCCCCCTGGCCCGTCGCCTCCGGTCAGTCCCCGCCGTCGGGCGGGGCGGCCGTTCGCGCCGCTCCGATTCCTCCGCATTATCTCTTTCCATCATCAATTGTTTGCGCTAATCTAGTGCGGGTAGCGTGGATCGGAGCCGGTTTTTCATGCAAAAGCCCACTTCGCAATCATCCTCCCGCGCATATCAGGGGATTGCCGTCTCCCCCGGCATCCAGATCGCCCGCGTTCATATCGTCGACCCCGTCAAAACCGACATCACGCGGCGCGTCAT
Source organism: bacterium (assembly GCA_023480605.1). Taxonomy (GTDB): domain Bacteria; phylum Sumerlaeota; class Sumerlaeia; order MVZB01; family MVZB01; genus JAMCWS01. The sequence goes on along the minus strand of JAMCWS010000388.1, from coordinate 1,909 downwards.
CGCCCCTTCGGAGGTCGAGGGCGAAAAAAAACAACTCCGCAAGGCCCTCGACAGCGCCCGCCGGGAGATCGCTGAACTGCGCCGCAAGGTTCTCGAAAGCCTCGACGAGGCCCACGCCTCCATCTTCGACCCCCAACTCATGCTCCTCGAGGACGAGGTTTTGCTGGCCCAGACGAACGAGCGGATCGAGCGGCGCCACGAAACCGCGGCCCAGGCTTTCACCACCGTCATCCACGAATTCGCCGGCAAATTTTCGACCTTCGCCGACGCCTACATCGCCTCGCGCAACACCGACATCCTCGACGTCGGCAACCGCGTCTGCCAGTTCCTCACCCACACCCAAAACCGCAATCACTCACTCCAGTTCGACGACGACGTCATCATCCTGGCCCCCGACCTGAGCCCGTCGGACACGGCCCAGATGGACCACGAGCACGTGCTGGGCTTCGCCACCGAACTGGGCGGCCCCACTTCGCACACCGCCATCCTGGCCAAGGCGCTCGAGATCCCGGCGGTGGTCGGTATCGGCCCCTTCATTAAGGGCGTGCCTTCGGGCGTGACGGCCGTCATCGACGGCTACGAAGGCACCGTGACGGTCGACCCCAGTCCGCGCGAGGTCGCGCGCGCCCGCGCCCGCCGCCGCCGCCACCTCGTCCACGAGCGCGACCTGCAGAAGCTCCGTACCCTGCCGGCCGAGACGATCGACGGTTACCGCGTCGAACTGTCGGCCAACGTCGAGTTGCCCATCGAGGTGCCCCACGTGCTGGCCCACGGCGCCGAAGGGGTGGGCCTGTTCCGCACCGAGTTCCTCTACCTTGAAAAGGACGGCCTGCCCGGCGAAGAAGAGCTTTACATGGTTTACCGCAAGGTTGTCGAGGAGGTCGGCGCGCTGCCGGTCATCTTCCGCACGATGGACCTGGGGGGCGACAAGTTTTTCGCCCAGCTCCAGACCGGGCGCGAGCTGAATCCCTTCCTGGGCCTGCGCGCCATCCGCCTCTGCCTGGCCTACCCCGAGGTTTTTCGCACCCAGTTGCGCGCCATCCTGCGCGCCTCGGCGCACGGCCGGGCCCGCATCATGTTCCCGATGATTTCCAACCTGAACGAGGTGCGCCAGGCCAAGGCCATACTCAAGTCGATCATGGACGAGTTGCGCGCCAAGCGGATCACCTTCGACGAGGCAATCCAGGTGGGCATCATGATCGAGATCCCCTCGGCGGCCATTTGCTCCGACCAACTCGCAAAGGAAGTCGACTTCTTCTCGATCGGCACCAACGACCTGATCCAATACACGCTGGCGGTTGACCGCGGCAACGAGCAGGTGGCCTCGCTCTACGACCCGTTCCATCCGGCGATCCTGCGCCTGATCCGCATGACGATCGACGCGGCCCAGCGCGAGGGGATCTGGGTGGGCCTGTGCGGCGAGATGTCCTCGAATCCGTTGTGCGCCTTGCTGTTGATCGGCCTGGGTGTCAACGAACTCTCGATGGGCGCGCTGGCCATTCCCGAAATCAAGCGCCTCATCCGTCAGATCCGCCTGGCCGACGCCCGCCGCGTGGTCGAGGACATCTATTCGCTGCGTTCCTCGGCCGAAGTCCACGACTACATCCGCCAGGCCTACCGCGTCATCCAGCGCCGCCGCATCAAGGCGCCGGTGAACGAGTAATGATATTATCCAATTTCGCTGCGCCAAAAGGAAACGGGCCTTGCACGTGTTTCGCATTACTTCAGCCCTTGTGGTTTTGGCGTTTGCCGGGGCGGCGGCGGCACCGGAGGTGGTTTGGGCGACGATCCGCGCCGCCGGGGCGCCGCTGGCCTTCGAGGGAGAGACGGCGGCCGGCATTCCGGATGACTTTCTGCGTTTCCAGGGTCTGGAACACGAGTCCGACTACGCCGAAAACTGGCTGTTCGT
>JAMCWS010000001.1 GCA_023480605.1 bacterium | reverse complement strand
CGTGTTGTCCCCCGGCATCACCATCTCGACGCCCTCGGGCAGGATCACTTCGCCCGTCACGTCGGTCGTCCGGAAGTAGAACTGCGGCCGGTAGCCCTTGAAGAACGGCGTGTGCCGCCCACCCTCCTCCTTCGACAGCACGTAGACGTTGGCTTTGAAGCGCTTGTGCGGCGTGATCGAGCCGGGCTTGCAGATCACCTGCCCCCGCTCCACCTGGTCCTTCTCGATCCCGCGCAGCAGGAGGCCGATGTTGTCGCCCGCCTGGCCCTGGTCGAGCAGCTTGCGGAACATCTCCACCCCCGTCACCACCGTCTTCTTGGTCTCCGACAGCCCGACGATCTCCACGTTCTCGCCCACCTTGACCACCCCGCGCTCGACGCGCCCGGTGGCCACCGTCCCCCGCCCCGTGATCGAGAAGACGTCCTCCACCGGCATCAGGAACGGCTGGTCCAACGGGCGCTGCGGCTCGGGTATGTATTCGTCGATGGCGTCCATCAGCGCGTCGATCGAGCCGCCGGCCAGTTCGCTCTCCTTGCCTTCGAGCGCCTGGAGCGCGCTGCCCCGGATGATGGGCGTCTTGTCGCCGGGAAACTCATACTTGTCGAGCAGCTCGCGCACCTCCAGCTCCACCAGGTCCAGCAGCTCCGGGTCGTCCACGGCGTCGCACTTGTTGAGGTAGACGACGATGTAGGGCACCCCGACCTGGCGCGCCAGCAGGATGTGCTCGCGCGTCTGGGGCATCGGGCCGTCGGTGGCCGCCACCACCAGGATCGCCCCGTCCATCTGCGCCGCGCCGGTGATCATGTTCTTGATGTAGTCGGCGTGGCCCGGGCAGTCCACGTGCGCGTAATGGCGCTTGGGGGTCTCATACTCCACGTGGGCGGTCGAAATGGTGATCCCGCGCGCCTTCTCCTCGGGGGCCTTGTCGATCTGGTCGAACGCCACCGCCGAGCCGAAACCCTTCTTGGCCTGGCGCAGCGTGATCGCCGCCGTCAGCGTCGTCTTGCCGTGGTCGATGTGTCCGATCGTCCCGACGTTTACATGCGGCTTGGTCCGCTTGAATGTCTCTTTGGCCATGATTCCAGGGGCCTTTCATTCGATAGTCTCCGTGCGGGGTGAACCACCGCCGCCTCCCGCAGGCCAGCCATCGGGTCATACAGGAATGATCAGTTTGTCAAAGCCGGGAATGAAAATCAAGCGGGATTGGTCTCGCCCGAGACGTAGACCTGGATCAGCGCGTCACCGTTCTGGCGCAGGGCGCGGTCGAGCGCTTCGCTGGCGTGCTCGATCATCTGCTCGGGCGTGGCCGCGTCGACCCGCCAGATCGAGATGCCCGCGCCGATCCGCAGGTCCTGCTCCTCGGTGCCGCCATGCGCGTCCATGACGTCTTCGGCCACCGTGATCAACCGGTCGGCAACCGTGCGCGCCACCATCACGTCGGCCTCGGGCAGGATTGCATCCCATAACGGGAACCGGCCGCCGGCCAGTTCGAACCGGTCGTAGGGCCGCAGCACGCTCCGCATGCCTTCGGTGAGTTGCTCCACGGGGATGGCCACCCGGCGTCCGTCGCCCGTCAGGCGGACGATCTTGAGCCGCACCAGCGCCAGGCCCGTCTTGGTGCGGCTGGCGCGCGCGGCTTCGGGCGCCAGCGCAAGCGCCAGCGACTTGTCGCTCCAAGCCGGAGGCGCGTTGCGGATGGACGGACGCTCAGGCGTCGGCGTGGGAGGGTCGGCGGCCCGTTCGCGCCCCGGCGCCGGTTCGGGTCCGCCCCGCCGCAGGCGCACGGCCAGGAGTTCGGCGAGCAACCCCATGACGCGGACCGGATCCGACCCCAGGCGTGAGGGGCACGCGGCGTTGCGCGTCGAGATCCAGACGCCGATCCCTTCGCCGGCCTTCATCGGCAGGGGAATGGCGATGGCGCCCAGCCCGTCGAAACGGCCCACAAGCGGCTCGATCGTGTCGCCGCGTTGAATGAGGATCTTGCGTTGGGCGAGGGCCGCCGTGCCCAAGCTGGTCGTGTCGAGCCGGCAGGTCCGCGCGCGCGGGTATTCGATCCGCGCCGCCTGGTGCTCGACCGAGGCCGCGATCACCAGGTCGCCGCTCTTACGGTCGCATAGGTAGATCGACATTTCCTCGAAGGGGACGATGCCGCCCATGACGCGCAGGAAGCGCTCGCAGATTGCCTCGTGTTTTTCTCCGCCCGATATGATCGACTGAACCTGGTCGATGTATTCGAGCACGTTGCTCAACTGGTCGTCAGGCTCTTCGATGGGGCCGCCCACCATTGGCCCGACGATTCCGGCCGCGGCCGGCGCGGCGTCTTCGGGGGCGGCGGCCTCGACGCGTCTGGCCGCCCGCGTCAGTTCTTCCTCGCTGGCGATGGGGTTGGAAGGCAGGTGTGCGATGAACATCGCTTCGTTCATGCCCGCTTGTAAAAAGCGGTCAAGCGTCTGGTGCATCGCCCCGATGTTCGGAAAACGCCGCCCGATCCAGCGGTGTTGCCGCGCCCCGGCCGGACCGACCACCCGCCGCATGATCATGCCAAACGGACAGACATGTCCCCACGCGGCGGGATTGGGAATGCCGCACCCCCGGTTGCACACCCGCATGCCTTCGGGCAACTGGGCAGCCAGGCGGCAAAGCGGATTCTCATCCGCCAGAAACACTTGCTGCATCGGCGCCGTATCCGTCAAGATGAACTCGGTAAATATGGTTTGCACTTCCTGCCGAACCGGAGTGAGTGTCTTTTCGCTAAAGTCGGGCCAAGGCGTCGGTGATGAGTTTTCCATGACGGCCTCCGCGGCATCAGGAGCTTCAGGCGATCATGCGAAACGAAATAGCCAACTTCCGCCTGATTTTCCATATCCGGCGGGTCAACGACAATCAGTCTCATCATGTAACGAAACGCTAAAAAGGCTTCAGGCGCCGAAGCCCCACGATAAATCAAAGAATAGAAGTCTCGGGCGCCACTGTCAAGGTTTTTAGTGGACATCTGGCACTATTGGGCTTAAGTTTCCCACTGCGGCCGCCGCTCGTCGCCCGCGTCGGCGCCCGCGAGCTGCTGTGCGCGATGGATCCCGTTCGATGACCTCCCCGCATCCCAATCTCCCTGATTTTGCCCGCTCCCTGGAACTCTCCCTTGACGAACTGGCGCGGCCGCTGGACTGGGAGGCGTTATTCGGCCGGTCCGGTCCTAATGCCATCGAGATCGGCACCGGCAACGGCTATTTCATCGCCGCCGAGGCGGCCCGCCTGCCCCGCTTCAACTTCATCGGCATCGAACGCGACTCGACCTTTTACGCCAAGATGGTCAAGCGCTGCGCCCGCGCCGGCCTCGCCAATGTCCGCACGACCCGCCTCGATGCGTTGGAACTCTTGCGTCGCTGGATTCCGCGCCAGTCGCTCGCGCGCGTCTATTGCTACTTCAGCGACCCGTGGCACAAGCGCCGCCATCGCGCGCGGCGCGTCTTCACCGATGCCTTCCCCCCCCTCGTCGAGCCCCTCCTGGCCCCCGGCGGCGAGCTCTGGTTCAAGACCGACGTGGGCTGGTATTTCAACCTGGCGGTGACGGTCTTTCGTGAACGCGGCGGCTGGGATTTTCTTGAAATCGGCCGCCAGTCCCCCCCCGACCCCGCGCGCGGCGACGTGATCACCAACTTCGAGCGCAAGGCGCGCGAGGCGGGCAGCAAGGTTTGGGGTTTCCGCGTCACACCCGACGACGCGGTGTGAGGCGATCTTTTTTGCGTCGCGTCGCAGGCTAAACAATTGCGGGATCGCGGACTGGGTCGTTAAGCCGTAGTCCGGGCCATGATGAGTGAAGAACCAAAAGACCAACAGGGCCGCGCTGGGTGAATCGGGCCTTTCCCGGCGTGGTCGGGACGGCCGGACCGCCCGATGGAAATCCGCATAATAAACACTTTGAACCTCAGGCAAAACCCCCGCGCGCTCGAAATCGAGTAGAGCGCTGAATCTTTTTTTTTAGAAAAACGTCCTTATAATTATCGAGAGATTCTCAGCCGGGGTCGTACCCTCCAGTCATTCAATTGTCACCTGGATGCGGAAATCGTCGCTTCAAGCGATTTGGGCGGCGGCGTATGACGTTGGATTTATTTGAAACCAATGCGTTGTCTTTAGGCTGAAAATTTATCTGCCACATCCCGGAGAGGCGGCGCCCGCGCGGCCGTGGCAGTCGTGAGCGGGGATCGATCTTCATCAACGATGATGGTGATCGGCTCGCTTCGTCTGTTTGACCAAGGCATCCGTGATGGACTGCATTCACACGGACGGGTATGATGATCCTGGCCATATGAACAACGTTTCAGGAGGGTCGGATCGTGGAGTTTGCCAGGATACTCGGTGCCGCGAAAATCGCGCGAAACGGCGCCTTGCCGGCCTATTACCAGATTGAATCCAGCATCCGGGCGGCCATAGAAAAGGGCACGCTGGCGCCGGGCGATGAGCTGCCTTCCGAGCAGGAGATGGCCGAGTCCTTCAAGGTAAACCGATTGACGGTTCGTCGCGCGTTGCAGGAGTTGGTCTCCAAAGGGCTGGTGCAGCGCAGCCAGGGGCGCCGGTCGCGCGTGGCGATGCGGAAAATTCCCCTGGATCCCTTCGGTTCGTTTGCCGTTCAGGTCGCGCGGCATGGCCAGGCCGCCGGCACCGTGGTTCATGCATGTGCGCTGGATACCGCGCCAAGAGATATCAGGAAAGCCTTGTACCTCGAGACACGGCGGCGCGTTCTGCATATCGAGCGGACCAGGACGCTGGACGCGATGCCGGTTGCGGTGGAGGACAATTACCTCCGCGCCGAGTTCGCCGTCCCTTTCATCGAGAAGCCGTCACGGGCCGAACACTTGTATGATTCGTTGCGGGATCATTGTCATCTGCCGATCTGGGACGTGAACGCCGACGTGGAAATGCGCTCTGCCGACGACATCGAAGCCGCCCATCTCGATGTCCGCGAGGGGCACCCACTCTTCGCGCTGCGGCTGACGTTGAGCCGTCAGAACGAGCCTTTCGGCTATACTTATGTGCGGTTTCTGGCCGATCGGTTTCATTTCCACCTCGGTTTACAGCGATACCCGCTGAGTATTTCGTGAAACGTTAAAGTGCGGCTTTCAAGATTGACAGGGCGTCACGAATGAGATAAACATGTCTAGATATCTATAACATCTTGGCGCGTGGCGCCGAGGCGTAACCGCGACATCGAGGCAAAAACATGGACAGACTCACGCATCGTTGCTCGTTGCCCGTTCGATCCATGAAAAAACCGGGGGAGATTGCTTCGTTCCTGCGATGGATAATCATTTTCATGCTGGCCTGTTTCTGGACCGCCGCGCAGGGGCAAGGCAAACCGGTCATACCCGGCAACAAGAAGGAACATGCCGTGAACGCAGAACCGAAGTATCTCATCTTCTGGAGTTCCCCCGAAAAGGCCGGAGAACTGACCGAACGGATCGGCATGAAGGGCGACGGCAAAAAGCGCCTCCTGGGATTCGGCGTGCCCACCCCCACCTTCGAGATTGAGGACCGATTGCCGGCCATAATCCGCGGCGCTTTCGCGGCGGCGGTGGAGAACAATCTGGCGGTCATGCTCCATTTCGACCTTCACCTCCACTGGAAGCGCCGCCCCGATCTCTGGAACTGGTTCGACCCGAAACAGCCGGGTTATAATCCTGACAATAAATACAACGTGGAGTGGCACGGGTGGGATGGTCCGCCAAACAAGGTGCAATATCTGGACCATGGCGAGCTGGAGCGCATCTCGCCGCATATGTGCTTCACCAGCAAGAAAGTCCGCGCCGAAACCACGCGCATTATCACGACCGTCATCGCTCCCGTGGTCAATGAGGAAGTCGGAAAGCTGAAGGCCGCCGGCAAGGAGGACCTTTTCGCGGGCATCCTCGTCGGATTGGAACCGAGCATCGACGACTACTCCGAACCCGGCCCCGAGCAGGCGAAGATGATGGCAAAGGACGGGGTCAAACCGGGGCCGCTGGGCTACCGCGCGTTGCTGGACCGGGGCTACAGCGCCGCCCACCCGCCGGCTGATTTCCACCAGGCCCTGGCCACAGTCGTGCAGGAGACGGTCTCGTTCTGGTGCAAGCAGTTTGCGGATACGGGCATCGCGAAGGAAAAACTCACGGTGCACGTGGCGGCGCCCGCGCCCATCGAGGTAATGAACGCCCCGATCTGGGCGGCCTTCAACGATTATAGCCGTCCTGGTTGGAGCACCTACGCGGTCCAGGTCATCGGCCAGAGCTTTGAACCCATCTACGACGAACTGGAGAAGCATGGAAATCCTGCCTGGGCGGGTGTTGAAGCCAACGCGGGCTTCCCCGGATCCGTGGTGGATTGGGAAACCTACCTCGCCTGGCACTACAACCACGGCTGTTACCTGGTCGGCATCAACTACGGTGCGACAGGCTCAGATCTGCCGAAGCGCCTTGAACAAAGCGCCTTTAGCGATGAGGCGCTCGGAGTCTACCGCAAGTTCCTGACCGGCAAGCCGTTGGTGGAGAAGGCCGCTTCGGTCGATAACCCAAATTTCCGAATTCAAACGAAGATGAAGCGGGTGCAAACGGGCATCCAGCGCTGGCACGCCAGCGGCAAGAACCCCTCGGCAGTGGGAGAACACCTTAAAGGCATCGAATCGCTGATGGACAAGGGGCAGTTTACGGAGTGCGAAAAATTGCTCGATCAGGCCCTTGAAATGCTGGGCGAAACCGGGAGGGCTCCCGATGTATACGGCCAAAAGTGAATCCTGGACTCCCGCCATCAGAACATATTCATCCCATGGAGCGAAAAATGGCGAGTGCGAATTGCGACCCGCGGGGTGACATAGGCACGGTCAAATCGATCCGGCCCTGGGGCGATATACACATGGTGGTCCGCAACCAGCCTTGTTCGGTGGACCTGACGCACGTGCGGCCGGGAGAGCGGACCAGCCTCCATTCACACAAGGTTCGGACTGAATTGTTTCACTTCCTCGATGACGGCGCCTACCTGGAAGTTGACGGCATGCTCTCGCGACCCAAGGCGCACGAAGAAAAGATTATGTATCCCGGGATGAAGCACCGCTTCTGGGCTATAGAGAAGGAGTTCCGAATGCTTGTGGTCTCCTTTGGTGAGTGGACTCTCGAAGA
>JAMCWS010000012.1 GCA_023480605.1 bacterium | reverse complement strand
CCATCGTCGGGATTTTCATGCGGCGCATACCTGGGGAAGCGGCGCCAATCGTCGCCCGCCAGGCCGGCCGTCTCGCCGCCGGTCCGCAGGTGCTCGATGAGGGCGACCTTCATCCGCCGCTGGGCGTCGGCGCAGAAGACCAGGCCGGCGCGGTTGCGCGTTTCGCGCGGGTCGCCGACGCGGTCGAACAGGAATTCGCGCTGGTCGGCCGCGCTATAGAAGTATTTCCATTCGCGGCTGACGGCCATGTATTGCGAGGTGGCGGCGCGGGCCACGGCCCGGTCCTCGCACATCTCGCGCAGCGTTTCGCGGTCGGCGGCCGGAGCCGTCACCAGACCCGGCCAGGCGTGCTGGGCGAAGACCATCTCGCGCCCCGCCGTGCCCGCCGCCAAATCGGCCAGGTCCACGCTCTTCCGATCTTGGGTTTTGAGTTCGGCCCCGGCCGCCGAGAGGAAGGTCGGCGCGACGTCGACGAGGCTCGCCGGCGCCACGCACCGCGCCCCGGCCGCGAACCGCCCCGGCAGACAGGCGATCATCGGCACGCGCGATGCCGCGTCGTGCATGCTGCGCTTGCCGAAGCAGTTGTTGTCGCCCAGGTGCTCGCCGTGATCCGAAGTGAACAGGATAAGGGTGTTTTCGAGTTGACCGTTCTTCTCCAGCGCCGCCAGGATGCGGCCGATCTGGAAATCGATGAACGAGATGCACGCGTAATAGAAAGCTTTTTGGTTGCGCAACAGGTTCCGGTCGATCCCTTGGTCGCGGTATTTGTATCGGTTCTGGATGCGATTGATGCAGGTCAGGAGCGTCTCGGCGTCTTGTGGGACGCTGGGCAGCGGCATGAGGGGCGCACGGTAAATTTTGTGCCAGGGGTTGGGCGGCGTGAAGGGCGGATGCGGGTGGATGAAGCTTGAGAACAGATACCATGGCTCCGTTTTGCCGGCCTGGCCGTCGATGAAATCGATCGCGCGGTCGCCGATCCATTGCGTCGGGTGGAGGCGCGCGGGCAACTGCGAAGGCTGGGGGATGTAATACATTTCACCGCGCACGCCGTGGGGTTCGAGGACGTGACGCCAGCCCTGGTCGTAGAGGAATTTGGAGTATTCGTCCACCTCGGCGCCATGCCCCCCCTCTTCCTGGCGCTCGCGGCTCTGGAAGCCCCGCAGCCCGTGGCCGTTGGGATTGAAATGACACTTGCCGATGCCGTGGGTGCGGTAGCCCGCCTCCGTGAGCACGCCCATGAAAGTCTGGCGCCCGTCCGGGGAGGCGGTCGCGTCGGCCGGCATCGCCGTGTTTTCGTAACAGCCCGTGTGCAGCGGATACTGGCCGTAGATCATCGAGCAGCGCGCCGAAATACAGACGGGCGATGGGGAATAGGCGCTGGTGAAGGCCGTGCCCATCGCGCAAAGTCGGTCCAGGCTGGGCGTCTTAATGACGGGATTGCCGAGGGCCGCGATCGTGTCGGCCCGTTGCTGGTCGACGAACAGGTGCAGGATGTTGGGACGTCCAGTCATGATGGGCGAGGCCGAAGGGCTTCCTTTCCGCCTTGAATACGGCGAGTCAGATCCATTATTACGCCCCGTCCTTCGTTTTTCGTCAATGGCTTTCAGGCCGAAGGACTGCGTGATTTTGCCGGGATCGCCTTGGGTTTGCCCGAGCGCCGATCCTATCGGAACAGCGCCCAGGGCGCACGGGTCGCCGAGAGTTCGGGCGTGTCGGGATTGGCGCAGATCGCGATATAGTCGATTTCGTAATGGCCCGCCTGGCTGGGAACCGGATCGAAACGCACCCGGGTGATCGTGCCGGTCCAGTCGGGATCGGCCGCCAGATCGACGACATAGTCTTTAGGGGCCGTGTCATTGGCCGTTATCGGAATCGTCACGCTACGCGCGGCGGCGAATCCTCCGGCCGCGTTGGCCCAGAAAAGCTGGGCCGTCGTGCCCGCCGTGCCGTTCTTGAGCCGCACGTGAAGATAATGGTTCATGCCGGCCGCGATGATCGTCGTCGGTGAGTTCCAGATGGGGTCGCTGCCGCTGACGTCGAATCGCAGCCAGCCGCCCGAGACCTCGGCGCCGGTGACGCCGCTATTGCTGCTCCAGTCCTCGAAGTCGCCGTCCGTGTCGAATTTCCAATATTCGGCGCCGAATTTATTATCCGGCGGATGGTCGTAAACATACTGGCGAATCTGTTCAAGCGTCCCGACGATCAGGTCGTAATCGTATTCGTAAACCGAGTCGCGGGCGAGCACCGCGTTGCGGATCGGCGAGATGTATGCTGTCGAGCCGTCGTTGGGGCCGCCGTAGGGCGACCCCGCCAGCCCGCCGATGAACGAAGCGGTCAACTTATTATAAACTCCGACGCCAAAGCCACTGTCGTCGACGTTGGCGGCCCAGCGCTCGGTGGCCGTGAAGGCGTCCCAGATGAAGCCGTCGTTGGGATTGTTGATGATGCGCGTCAGCGCCTCGCCGGTCCACGGCGCGTCGCCGACGTAGGTGAAGAGCCTATAACAATCGGCGATCGTGTAGACGGCCGGCAGCTCCTGGCTGCGGGAAATCGTCTCGGTCCAGATGTCGCCCGGGTCGCGCGAGCAGGTCAGCTTGTTGTGCACGTGGACGACGTTGCCATCGAGGCTCGTCCTTTGCTCCATGATGCACTTGCCCGGCTCGTTGTTCATGTCCCAAAGGAGCGGGATTGTTTTGGTGTAGGCGACGCCGCCCTCGATACGCGCCTCGAGCACCTCGGAGGAGTGGCCAAAGGCGTCGCCCACCTGGATGGGATTCCACGGCCAGGGCGACCAGTTCGCCGACTGCCCCTCGGCCCGGCGGTCCAACGACTGGCCCGCGTAATAGGACTGCTGGATCTCGCGCCCCCGGTCGTGAATGTTGATCAGGTTGCGGTTGGCGCCCGAAAGCGACAGGTAGGTGATGGCTCCGCCATACTGCGCCGTGTTCATCCCAATGATGATCGTGCCGTTGTCGAGGCGCAGTTCGGTCGGCATGCCCGCCGTGCCGCGCACCTCGATCCAGGCGACCGTCACGTGGCCGGTGCCGTCGCAGGGGTCGAGGCGCAGGCGCGCCCCCGCCGCCAGGGCTGGGATGTCGACGGTATATTCGTGCCACAGGTTATCGGTTGTGACGGTGAAAGCCCGGCTGTTGGCCTCATTGAAGGAAGTGCCGTAGAAGAGCTTGCCGCGGCCGTCGGCGGCGTTGCTTCTCATCCGGATGACCACCTGGGCGGTCGACGCCCCGCCGTAATCGACCGCCGGACCGGTGACGTTGGGGTCGACGGCCGTGCAATCGAAGTCAAGTCCCTCGGCCGTGGACTGGAAATTGGCGATGCTGGCGTTGGCCGTCCAGCCGAGTGTCTCCTGCGTGAAATCCCAGGTCTGAATGACCTCGGCGACGGCCGGCGCCGGCCAGGCGAAGAACAGCAGCCATATGTATGGCGCGCAATGTTTCATCGAAGACTCCTTTGTGGCGGGGCATTGCATGGCGCGGTATGTCGGCGGCGCCCCGACTGGCGCGGACGGGGTGCGAATGTCACGGCCGATTAGATCACAAGTTTCCCATCCGCCGAAAGGCGAAACCACGGCGATCGGGGACAGACTCGCCATCCGGAGCGGGCTTCAACGACCCGGTGGCGTTAATGGATGAATTCGAATATAATACAGATAGGATCCGGCCCTCGGGGGGCGACGTTTATGGCGGGCATTAAGGAGAAGTGAGAAGTCATGGTGTTTGTCTGTCGGCCGAAGTCGTGGCGGTCCCAGGGCGAAGCTCGTGGCGCGGTGATGCTCGGGGCATTTTGGCTGGGCCTGGCCTTGATGCTGATGGGTGGCTGCTCGCCGAACAAGGCGGGTTCGACCGACCTGCCGCCCGCCCAGCCGGCCGTTCCAGTGGTGTTGGGTAACGTCATTCAGAAGACTGTGCCCATCGAGGTGCATAACATCGGGACGGTCCAACCCAACGCCACGGTGACGGTTAAATCGCAGGTGGAGGGGGTGATTGTCCGCGCCGCCGTTCAGGACGGGCAGGCAGTCAAGCGCGGCGATCTGCTGTTCGAGATCGACCCCCGCCCCTTTGAAGCGGCGTTGCGCGCGGCCGAGGCCGAGTTGCAGCGCCAGGTCGCACTCAAGAGCCAGGCCGAGGCTAATCGGTCGCGCGACGTGGTCCAGAGCGACCATGCCGACCGCGAGGTCGAACGCAATCGCAAGCTGTTCGAAACCGGCGTCATCTCCAAGGACGAGTTCGACACTCTGCGCGCCACGGCCGATCAATATCACGCCGCCGTGCGCGCCGACGAGGCGGCCATCGTCAGCGCCGAACGGGCCATCCAGGCTGATCAGGCGGCCATCGATGCGGCCCGCCTGCAACTCTCTTACTGCACGATCACATCCCCGATCGACGGCCGCTTGGGCGCCATCCTTGTCGACCAGGGCAACCTGGTCAAGGCCAACGCCGACACCGGCATGGTCATCATCAACCAGATCCGGCCGATCAAGGTTTCCTTCACGCTGCCCGAGCAGTATCTGGATCCCATCCGGGAAGCGATGCGGAAGGGGCCGGTCGCCGTGACCGTGCGCCACGCCGCGGGCGACCATGTCGGGAAGGAGGCGGGATCGAGCGCGGCGGCCGACCCCGAGGCGCCGATCGTCGGCCGCCTGAACTTTATCAACAACCAGACCGACCCCGCCACGGGAACCATCCAATTCGATGTGCTTTTCCCGAACGAGGATGAGCGGTTATGGCCGGGCCAGTATGTCGAGGTAAGCCTGGCGATCGCCGTCGTGCCCGGCGCCGTCCTCGCGCCGGTCGCCGCCATTCAATCCGGCCAGACGGGTTCATACTGTTTCGTGGTCAAAGAGGGGAACTCGGTCGAATTGCGTCGGGTGACGGTGGGCGAGACCGTCGGTGACCGCGTCATCGTCAACGAGGGTCTGAAGCCGGGTGAGCAGGTAGTGGTCGACGGGCAATTACGCCTCGTGGACGGCTCGCGGATCGTCGAAAAGAAGACACTGGAAGGGGGCGTGGCAGCGGTCGGAACGACGCTTTCGCCGAGCAGGATGACCGCCGCGACGAAGGCGCCCAAGTCGGGTGCGCCCGGCGGACGCGCGTCCGAAGGGGCGCGCCCATGAACCTGGCGGCGCCCTTCATCCGACGGTCCGTCATGACGACCCTCGTCATGCTGTCCATCCTGCTGGCCGGCGCGATGGGCTACCGGCTGCTGCCCGTCAGCGACCTGCCCAACGTCGATTTTCCGACCCTTCTGGTGACGGCCAACCTGCCCGGCGCCAGCGCCGAAACGATGGCGTCGGCCGTCGCGACGACGCTCGAACGCCAGTTTTCGACCATCGCCGGCCTGGATACGATGACGTCGACCAACAGCCTGGGCAACACGCAGATTACGCTCCAATTCGATTTAAGTCGCAATATCGACGCCGCCGCGCAGGACGTGCAGACGGCCATCGCCCAGGCCGGGGCGCTGCTGCCCAGCGAAATGCCGGCCCCGCCCACGTACCGCAAGGTCAATCCGGCCGATCAGCCCATTCTCTATCTTTCGCTGACCTCGGCGGAGCAGCCGCTCTCGACGATCGACGAATACGCCGAGAATTTCATGGCCCAGCGCATTTCGATGGTCGAGGGCGTGGCCCAGGTCCAGGTCTTCGGCTCGCAGAAATACGCCGTGCGCGTCCAACTCGACCCCCGGGCGCTGGCTACCCGTTCGATCGGCATCGATGAGGTCGGGCAGGCCATCAGCAACGGCACCGTCAACCTGCCGACGGGCAATCTCGAAAGCGCCAACCGGGCCTACACCATCCAGGCCAACGGCCAGTTGTTCGACGCCGCCGCCTACCGGCCCCTGATCGTGGCCTATCGCAACGGCGCGCCGGTGCGGCTTGACATGCTGGGTCGGGTGATCGACAGCGTCGAAAACGACCGCGTGGCCAGTTGGTATAACGACACGCGGGCCATCGTATTGGCCATCCAGCGCCAGCCGGGCACCAATACCGTCGCCGTGGTCGACGCCGTCAGACAACTGCTGCCGACGTTCCGCGCCGACATCCCCCCGTCGATCGACATCAAGGTGCTTTATGACCGCTCGGCCTCGATCCGCGATTCGGTGGGCGACGTCAAGTTCACCCTGCTCCTGACCATCGTGCTGGTCGTGCTGGTGATCTTCGCCTTCCTGCGCACCCTTTCGGCGACGCTGATTCCCAGTCTGGCCCTGCCGATGTCCCTCATCGGCACCTTCGCGGTCATGTACCTGTTCGGCTACAGCGTCGACAACCTTTCAATGATGGCCCTCATCCTGTCGGTGGGTTTCGTTGTCGACGACGCCATCGTGATGCTCGAAAACATCGTCCGCCACGGCGAGATGGGCGAGGGCCGCACCGAAGCCGCGCTCAACGGCGCGCGCGAGATCGGTTTCACGATCGTCTCGATGACCCTGTCGCTGGCGGCCGTTTTCATTCCGGTGCTCTTCATGGGCGGCCTCATCGGCCGCCTGTTGCACGAGTTCGCCGTCACCATCACCACGGCCATCCTGATTTCGGGATTCATTTCGCTCACACTCACGCCGATGTTATGCAGCCGCTACCTGCGCCCCGAGCGCCAGCGGCGCCACGGCCACATCTACGCCTTCTTCGAATGGACCTTCGACGTCATGCAGCGCGCTTACAAGTGGTCGCTTGAGGGAGTGCTGCGCCGGGGGCCCGTGATGGTGGCGTTGTTCGCGGTGCTGCTGGCCGCTACAGCCTGGCTGTTCGTGACCATCCCCAAGGGCTTCCTGCCCAGCGAGGATACCGGCCAGGTGTTCGCCGTCACCGAGGCGGCCCAGGGCGCCTCGTTCGACGACATGGTTCGTCACCAGCGCGCCGTGGCCCGAGTGCTGCTTCAGGATCCGGCGGTCGAATCTCTGGCATCAAGCGTCACGGGCGACAACGCCGGCCGGATCTTCATGCGCCTGGTGCCGCGCGCGCGGCGCCGCATCTCGGTCGACGACTTCATTCAGCGCATGCGGCCGAAGCTGGCCCAGGTGCCCGGCATCCGCGTCTACATGCAGAACCTGCCGCCCATCCGCATCGGCGGCGTTCTGACGAAAAGCCAATACCAATTCACGCTGCAGAGCCCCGACACCGCCACGCTCTATCATTACGCTCCCCTGCTCGAGGCCCGCATGCGCGACCTGCCGGGCCTCC
>JAMCWS010000211.1:4357-7202 GCA_023480605.1 bacterium | reverse complement strand
GGTGGGGCTCTCCGCGTTGCCGGCGCGCCTGGGGCGGCGCCGCGCGCTGGCGCTGTCGGCCCTGTGCCACGCCGTCGCGGCCGTGATGTTCCTGGTCGTCGCGTGGGCCGGGGGGTTGGGGGCGTTTTACCTGACCGCGATCGCCCTGGCCGCCTGCCTGCTGGCGTGGGAACAGTCGCTCATCTCGCCGCGCGACCTCTCGCGGCTGGGAGCGGCCTTTTTCACCGCCAACGGCTGGGTCAGCATCCTCATCTTCGCCGGCGGCCTGACCGACCTGCTGATGCGGTGAGCCGGCCGCGACCGGTTGCTTTTCGATCGGCGGGTTGCTATGTTTGGCGGTCGGCCGAACCGACCCAGCGCAGCGGTCGGCCGAACCGACCCAGCGCAGCGGTCGGCCGAACCGACCCAGCGCAGCGGT
Organism: bacterium; assembly: GCA_023480605.1. Lineage (GTDB taxonomy): Bacteria > Sumerlaeota > Sumerlaeia > MVZB01 > MVZB01 > JAMCWS01. The sequence goes on along the minus strand of JAMCWS010000211.1, from coordinate 6,784 downwards.
CGGCCGAACCGACGTCAACCGAACACCGCCATGAAAGGTATCCACTGCCATGCGTCCCCTTATCCGCCTGTTTCTGCTGGGGCTTGCTGTCGCCGCCGCGAGCCTCGCGGCCGTGCACGCGGCCCCGGTCGTCCGACTCAACATCCTGCTCATCGACGGGCAGAACAACCATCAATGGCGGGCCACGACGCCGGTCATCAAGGAAATGCTGGAAAAAACCGGACGGTTTGCCGTCACCGTCGCCACCACACCGCCCAAGGGCGCGCCGACGGCCGATTGGGAAGCCTTTCACCCCGACTTCACGAAATATGCCGCCGTCTTCAGCAATTACAATGGCGAGGACTGGCCGGAGCCGGTGCGGCAGGATTTCGAACGATATATGGCGAACGGCGGCGGACTGGTCGTTTTTCACGCCGCCAACAATCCCTTCCCCAAGTGGGACGAGTGGAACAAGATGGTCGGCCTGGCGTGGCAACCGGCCACCTTCGGCGACCGGATCATCGTCGACGACGCCACCGGCCGGATGATCCGCACGCCCAAGGGGGAAGGCCCCGGCGCCGGCCATGGCCCCCAGCACCCCTACGAAGTCAAGCTGCGCGACGCCGCGCACCCCGTCACGCAAGGGATGCCGGCCCGCTGGCCGCACCTCGCTGACGAGCTTTACCATGGCCAGCGCGGCCCGGCCGTCAACATGCACATCCTGGCCACGGCCTATGACGACCCCGCGGGCAAGGGAACGGGCGCCCACGAGCCGATGGTCTATACGGTCAGCTACGGCAAGGGGCGGGTCTTCGTCAACCTGATGGGGCACGCCGCCGCGCAGACGGCGGCACCCGACATGGTTGCCCTGCTCACGCGCGGCACCGAGTGGGCGGCCACGGGCAAAGTGACCTTGCCTTTGCCGACGGACTTCACGGCGACGCCGGCCCCCTTCGGCCGGTAAACCCCTCCACTCAAATAGATCACCAAGACGCCAAGACGCCGAGTTGGCGCATTTCAAATGCATGTGTCACGCATTCGGGATCCCCATGCCGGCGCGCGCTCGAGCCTTGTCAACGGGGCGCCGGCTCGGTATGATGTCGCAGACTCTGACTACCCGGACGAAAGGGTGACGGGATGCAATATAAAGAATACGGCAAGACTGGCAAGCGGGTTTCGTGCATCGGCTTCGGCGCCATGCGGTTCGACACGTCGAAGAGCCTGGCGGAAAACGCCGAACTGGTCCGCTACGCATGCAGCATGGGGATCAATTATTTCGACACGGCGCCGGGCTATTGCGCCGACCAGAGCGAGCCGATCTTCGGCGAGGCCTTCAAGTCGATGCCGGGCGAGTTCCACGTCTCGACCAAAGCGATGCCCACCTCGTTCGACACGGCTCGGAAGGCCAAGGACCAGGTGCGCAGGTCGCTCGATCGGCTGGGCGTTTCGAAGATCCATTTCTACCACATCTGGTGCCTGCGCAAGATGGAGCATTACGAACTGGCGATGCGGCCAGGCGGGCAATACGAGGGACTGCTCGAGCTCCAGGCCGAAGGACTGATCGACCACATCGTCTGCTCGTCGCACATGCCGGGCGCCGAAATCAAGCGCATCGTCGAGGACGGCAAGGTCGAGGGCGTCCTGCTGGGCCTCAACATCCTCAATTTCCCTTATCGCTGGGACGGGGTGAAGGCGGCCCACGGCGCCGGCTGCGGCGTCGTGGCGATGAATCCCCTGGGCGGGGGCGCCATCCCGCCGGGCCACGAAAAAGAACTGGCCTTTCTGGCCGCCGACGGCGAGACGCCCACGGAGGCGGCGATCCGGTTCCTCGCGGCCTGCCCCGAGGTCACCGTGACGTTGGTGGGCTTCACGACACCCCGGCAGGTCGACGCGGCCTGCCGCGTGGCCGAGGGCGCCAGGCCGTTTAACGAGGCCGACCTGGACCGGATCCGCCGGCGGGTGAGCGAGAACATGAACGCCGCCTGCACCGGCTGCGGCTATTGCCTCGACTGCCCGCAGAACCTGCCCATCCCCTCCTACATGCAGTATTACAACGAGAAGCAGGTCTTCGGCCGCAGCGACGCCGAGATGATCAGGCAACTCGATTTCCAGCACAACTGGGGCTTGCTGGCGGGACGCAAGGCCGGGGCCGCCGAGTGCATCGAGTGCGGCCAGTGCGAGGAAGCGTGCACGCAGCGCCTGCCGATCATCGAACGGCTGAAAGAGATCGCAGCATGGGAGAATGGGCGGGGCTGAGGCGCGTCGCGGAAATTCCAGGCGGAGGGGCGTCGAATGCCCTTCACATTGAATGAATTCGCCTATCACTACCTGCGCGAAAAGCTCCTGACGGGCGATCTGGGACCGCCGGGCACGCGCGTCTCCGACCTGGAGATGGCCAAGGTGATGGGCGTCAGCCGCACTCCGGTGCGCGAAGCCATCAACCAGTTG
>JAMCWS010000211.1:2908-4347 GCA_023480605.1 bacterium | reverse complement strand
CGCGGCAGGTAAGGACAGGGCATTGGCATGAGGAGCCTCCTTCGATATGCGCCCGCACTCAGAAGCGAGCGCGGCCAAGCGATGATCGTTATCGCGCTTGGAATAACGGCATTGCTGGCATTCGTCGGGCTGGTGACGGACGGAGGAAACGCCTACATCGAGCGACGCCGGATGCAGAACGCCGCTGATGGTGCGTCCCTCGCGGGAGCGCTTGCCATGAATAAGGATGGAGCGACGGAAACCACGGTGCGCGAAGCCATCAACCAGTTGGCCAGCGAGGGCCTGCTGGAGCGCCGGCCGCGCCAAGGGATGTTCGTCCGGCAGCCCGACCGCCGGGAACTGGAGGAACTCTACGACCTGCGGATCCTGCTGGAAAGTTACGCCGCGGGAGCAGTGGCCGATGTCGCCGCCGCGACGGGAACGGCGACGGCGGCGAAGGGCGGCGAGGAGGAATGCGCGTGCGATGGCGCCGTCGGCGAACCGCTGGCTCGGGCGTGCGGGGAGATGGACCGGATCATCGAGGAGTTTCGCGCCTCGGGCCGCCAAACGCTGGAGGGCGATTTGGCCATCCGCTGGTTCTCGGCCGAGTCGGCCTTTCACATCAGCATCCTGGAGGCGGCGGGCAACCGCCACGTGCGAAAGGTCGCCAGCGAACTGCGCCTGATGACCCGGATCATGGGCCGCCACCGGCTCGATCACACGCTCGGAGACCTGACGCGCATCCAGTCGGAACACGCCCGCATTCTCAAGGCCATTCTCGAGGGCGACAGCGAAGGAGCCGCGGCGCTGATGAGGAGCCACGTGCGCCGCAGCAAGGAAGACATGATCGCCGGTTTCGCCCAACAGGAGCGCCAGCCCCCTGCCGCCGGCGCCCCCTCCCGCCCGCGATGGCCCGACACCTTGCGCCAGGCCATTTATCGCCTCGAAAGCGAGCGGATCAACAAACCCCGCACCTGAAGCACGGCGCGGCGGGGGCCGCGCGGAGTCAGCGCCAGGCTCACCAGAAAACCGGTCACGAAGATCATCAGCGTGCTGACGAGGATCACCAGGAATCCGTGAAAAGGGCCGCGAAAGGATTCCAGGGACGTGGAGGAAGGCCATGGCTTCGCGCTCGCCGGCGCGCGGCCGCAGGAAACGGTTGTGGAGGTCGGTATACAAGATCGTGGCCGAACTGATGTAACGCTGCACATGATTCTGGTCGATGCCGAAACTGTTCAGGTTCACGAAAATCCCGTTGATCAGGATCACCCAGTGGCGGATCGATTACGGTGACGATAAAAATAACGAAATATACTGGAAGATTAGAAAGGAACTCACATCCCCAGGGCGGCTTTGTCGGGGATTTCGGGGGCGCGTTTGCCGCCTTGGAGGGCGGCCATGATTTTGCCGTTGATATCGTGGCGGACGCAGTCGCCCGCCATGCGGCTGGCGCTCGTGAT